>NZ_CFHWAF010000106.1:0-15569 GCF_984452065.1 Hoeflea sp.
TCAGGTAGCGGTTGTGCCGCTCGTAGGTATCGATCTGGATATGCTTGTCCTCGATAAAATAGAGGAGTTCGGGGTGAATGCCCTGCACGTGATAGCTTTCATTGAACGCGTCCACGCTGGTTTTCCAGTTGCAGTCCCATTCGGCGGTCCAATCGGTCACTTTCACCATGCGATCGAAATGATAGGGACCGAGATGTTCGTCAAGCGGATCGAGAAACGCCAGAAGCGGCTCCGCTCCCGGGTCAAGGTTGAAAAAGACGAACCCGTTCCATTCTTCGACACGAACTTCCCTCAGCCCGCCGCATGGCGGCGCACCCTGGGGAAATGTCTCAAGATCGGGAATATTCTCGAATTCGCCGGAAATCCTGTACTCCCAATGGTGGTAGTTGCATCGGAAGCTGGTTGCATTTCCCTGCCCGACCATGACCCGGTTTCCGCGGTGCTGGCAAACATTGTAAAATCCGCGTGCCTTGCCGTCCGCCTGCCGGGTCAGGATGATTTCCTCCTTGCCGATCGACGTGACGATATAGTCTCCCGTCTCCTCGATATCTTCCGAGGCGCATCCCCAAAGCCAGACCTTGGACCACAAGCGCTCCCATTCCCGCGCCATGAACGACGGCGACGTGTACCGCTCCTTGGGGATCATCGCTGTCCCGAAATCCGGATCGTCGGTCTTGTCGATCGGAGTCTTTGTAAAATCACCCGGCTTGATGCGGCTGACAGCCATATCGATAATCCTCAGAATTGGACACCCTTGGTAAATCCACCATCGACCAGGAGGTGGGATCCGGCGCACCAGCTTGCTGCCGGGCTCGCCAGGAAGACCGCAGAGCGCGCGATTTCCTCGGCTTCGGCCATTCGCTTGGTCGGTTGCTTGCGAATGGCCGCGGTATATGCGCGCGAACGCGCCACCTTGATCATTTCCCAGTTCGATCCGGGGAACATGGTCGGGCCCGGCGAAAGGCAGTTCACCCTGATACCCTTGGGCAGATGGAGCTCGGCCAGTTGCTTGGACCAGGTAACCAGGGCGGCCTTGATCGCATTATACGCCATCGGGGCAACAAAAGTTTCGCTCGCGGCCATTGTGGCGACGATCAGTATGGAAGCATTCCTGCTTTCCTTGAGCGCCGGGTAGGCCTCTTCGACGGTACGCGTCGCACTCATCAGGTCGATCTCGAAATTGCGGTACCAGTATCGTTCCTCGTTGGTGCCACCGCCTGCCGAAAGGTTCGCAACGAAAATGTCCAGGCCCGCGAATTCTTCAACCGTGTCGCGTATCCATCCACGCACCGCATCGCCTTCACGCCCTTGCAGCGCCCGCCCCATGGCGCGCACGCCCCGGCCTTCGAATTCAGCGATGGCGGTGTCGATGTTGTCCTGCCCCCGGGCGCAAATCGACACATGACAGCCCTCTTCGGCCAGCAGCGACGCGATCGAACGGCCAATCCCGCGTGAGCCGCCCGAAACAGCCGCTTTTAGACCCTTCAGGCCCAGCTCCATCGCCTCGCTCCTCAAATTCATGCGAACAGCGTTCACACATTCCGGTGAATTGTCCACGCGCAATGACCATCTTTACTTGTATATTGTTGATATTGTATTGTATATAAAAAAAGACATATGCGCATAAATAGGCGCCGATCCAGGTGTGTTGCGGATCATTTGGGAGTATCGAGGTGGACGACAGATCCTATCAGTCTGCGGCTTCGGCCGGCGAGGCGGTCGAGAGCACTGAAGGTGTGCTTTCCGGCATCAAGGTGCTCGACCTGTCGCGCGTCGTCGCCGGGCCGCTGGCCGGCCAGACGCTGGCGGATCTGGGCGCCGATGTGATCAAGATCGAGCGGGTCGGTGATGGCGATGATCTCAGGACACTCGGCCCGCCATGGGTCACGTCTCCGACGACCGACCTGGAACAGTCGACCTATTTCCAGACCGTCAATCGCGGCAAGCATTCCCTGACCCTGGACTTTGCCCAGCCGCAAGGCGCGGAAATCCTCAAAGGGCTGGTGAGAGAGGCGGATGTTCTCATCGAGAATTTCCGGACCGGAACGCTGGATCGCTACGGGCTGGGATACAATGACCTGAAGGCAATCAACCCCGGACTCATTTTCTGCTCGATCACGGGGTTCGGACAGAACGGCCCCTATTCGGACCGGTCCGGCTACGACTATCTCGTGCAGGCGATGGGAGGCCAGATGGCGGTGACCGGACTGCCTGAGGGGATGACCGGCGCCGGCCCCATGCGGGTCGGCGTTCCGATCGCCGACATTACGGCCGGAAACAACGCGGTTATCGGAATCCTCACCGCCCTTCTGCACCGTGAAAAGTCCGGAACAGGCCAGCATATCGATATCGCCCTTCTGGATTCGCAGGTCGCCCTCCTTCTCAATTCCCTTTCCGCCTGGTTGAACGCCCGCGCGCCCTTGCCGCGCACCGGCAACGATCACCCGACGGCGGTTCCCAATGGGGTCTTCGCGGTAAAGGACGGCCATATCCTGATTGCAACCTTCAATGACCGGGAGTTTGCGAGACTGGCCGAGGTGCTGGAGCATCCGGAGTGGGTGACGGATCCCAAATATGCCCGCTCACGGGATCGGCTTGCGAACCGTGGGGACTTGACCCGCGACATGACCGAGGCACTGTCACACCATGGCAAACAATATTGGATGAACGCGATCAACAACGCCAAGGTTTCATGCGGACCGATAAACGATATGGGCGACATCGAGCGCGATGAACAACTTTGCGAGCGGGGCATGTTCGTCACCCTTGTTCACCCGGTTATGGGCGAAGTGCGCGTTGTGGGAAGTCCGCTGAAATTTTCCGACACGCCGGTGATCTATCCGAAGGCTCCTCCGCTTGTCGGAGAAGACACCGAAGCTATTCTCAAGGAACGCCTGACCCTGACCGATCAGGATATCCAGGGCCTGCGCGAAAAGAAAATCGTCTGAGGCGACGCCGTGGCAGAAGCGATGAATGATCCGCAGGCCAGATTCCTGACGCAGCTCGCACAGGGCCGTTTCATGCTTCAACGCGACCCGGTATCGGATTGCGCGGTGTTTCCGCCGCGGCTGCGCGCTCCCGGCCACGGCGGAACGCTGACCGACTTTCTCCCGGTATCCGGACGCGGCACAATTTATTCGGTGACCGTTCAGCCGAAGAAGCCGCCGGAGCCGGCAAGGATCATTGTTCTTGTCGACCTTGAAGAAGGTGCACGGATGCTGTCGCATATGCCAAATGCCGACCCGGAGAGCGTCGCGGTCGGCGACAAGGTCATCGCCCGTATCGTGACGGAAGGCGAGACGCCGATGGTCGTCTTCGATCCCGGACCATGAGCTGGCAAGATGCATTTCCACGCGGCCGCACGGCCGTTGTTGGCGCCGCCACCTACGGATTGGGCGAATGCCCGGGCGTCTCGTCGCTTGAGATGGCCGCCGAGGCGGGCTACAGCGCCCTTGACGATGCGGGGCTCTCCATCGCGGATGTCGACGGGCTGTTCGTGGCGCTGCCGGACGACTATCTCGGCGGGCTCGCGATGGCCGAATATTTCGGCATCCGGCCGGCCATTGTCGACAACAATCGCCCGGGTGGGTCGGCTTTCCTTTGCCACGCGATCCATGCAGCCCTGGCACTTGATGCCGGCCTGATCGATGTGGCGCTGATAACGTACGGATCGAACCAGCGCTCGGGTGCGGGAAAACTGGTCGCGGCGCTCACCGCCTCGCCCTACGAAGCGCCCCACGGCGCGCGGATGCCGGTAGGCGGTTATGCCCTGGCGGCCGCCCGGCACATGCACGAGTTCGGCACGACGAGGGAACAGCTCGCCCATGTGGCGCTGGCCGCACGCGAATGGGCGAAACTCAATCCGGAGGCGTTCCGCCGGGAGAGTGCAACGCTCGATGAGTTTCTGTCGGCGCGTATCGTCTCCTCACCGCTTTCCGTATCGGACTGCTGCCTTGTCACCGATGGTGCGGCGGCCGTTGTCATGACGCGTATGGACAAGGCCCGATCCTGCCGGGCGCCGGTGCCGCTGCTTGGCGGCGCTGCGACGGTGACGCACAAGGAAATCGCGGCGATGCCGGACCTGACGACGACCGGCGCCGCCATCTCGGGCCCACAGGCGATGGCCTGCGCGGGGATTTCCCCGGACGATGTCGACCTGGTCGCACTTTACGACGCCTTCACCATCAACACGATCCTGTTTCTGGAAGACCTCGGTTTCTGCCCCAAGGGTGAGGGCGGGCGCTTCGTGGCGTCGGGCGCCATCGCACCCGGCGGCGCCCTGCCCGTCAATACCAATGGCGGCGGGCTGTCGTGCAACCATCCCGGCATGTACGGGCTTTTCACCATGGTCGAGGCCGCTCGCCAACTGCGCGGCGAAGCCGGCGACCGGCAGGTTCCAGGCGCCGAGATCGCAATAAGCCATGGCAATGGCGGCATCCTGTCGAGCCAGGCAACGCTCGTTTTCGGGACCGAAGCCACCCTTTGATCCCTGCTTTGAAAGGAAGACACCATGAACGACGATATTCTGAAACGGATCGACCGGCTTGAGAGCCGGAACGCAATCATGGAAATCATCGCGAAATACTGCAAAGCCTGCGACGACCGCGACATGCCCCTTCTCAGTTCGATCTTCGCCGAAAACGCCGAAGTCCACTCCCTGGACGGCATGATGGAGGGCGTCGGCCGCGACGAAATCATGCAAATGTATCGCCGGCGCTTTGCGGTGCTCGATATCTCCGTCCACTGGACGCACGACACCATCATCACGTTCGACGATTCCGATCCCGACCGGGCAACCGGCGAGGTCTTTTGTCACGCCGAAACGCATCGCAACGGTGAAACGCTGGTCGGCAGCCTGCGCTACGACGATGAATACCGGCGCGTGGCCGGCACGTGGCAATTCTCCCGCCGCGTCCTGAAGTTCCTCTACTATGTCCCGGTCGAGGAATATAGCGAGGCGCTCGGCTCGAAGCTGCGCATGCGGGCCTATGGAGATCATCGCCCCTCGGATTATCCCGAGAGCTTCGACAGCTACAACAACTGGGAACAGCACTTCGCCGTCTGATCCGGCTTTCGCTACGCGCCGTCCTCGGGCACATCGGCCGGCAGGACTTTGGCCTCGGAATAGACAAGGTAAGCGGCTGCCGAAGCGCCGATACCGTCCAGCTGACGCAGGATCGGACCCTCCGGCGATACCAGTTCGTCGATATTTTGCGCCAAGGGCAACTCGGCGAATATGAACCAGTCCGGACCGGCCGCGTCTCCAGGTGCCGGCGGCTCGTTTGCGGTCTCTTCCGCATGGCATGGAACCACGGCACGGATCGCTTCGACCGCCGCGGAAATTCTATCACCCCGGACGGGATCGATTGCGCCGTCGGGCCGGCTCAACACAGCGACGATCCGCCTCTGCGATACTTCAGGCGGATCGTCGACAAGATGGGACCAGTTCCCGATCCGCCCGCCGACAAAGCGATTTTCATCTTCGCGAAGTTCATCGAGACGCACCCAGGATTCGATGGTATTGCGCAGCGCGCCCGGGTCGCGAAAGGCGATCTCCGCAATGCCGTGAACATCGCCAAACAGCCCGGGCGAGCGCTGCAATGGTCGCATGACGTGGTTCTGCACATACCAGACGAGGCCGGGCAGATCGCGGGCGATTGCGGCATGCGGACCCGACCAGTGGGCATGGAAATAGGCAAGAGGCATATCTTCCCTTGGTGTGATAAGCGTGACCCGTTTGTTTGCTGGTTCCTCTGGCAAAACACATCCTCCGCTCGATCCGCCGACCATCCGCGCGACAAGAGTTTAACTGCCGGCCGCCGGAAGCGTCTGCCGTGCCGCCCAGTCTTCCAATGATGTCAATGAGACCGGCAGTGCATCCAGAACCGGCCCCATATCAACAAAGAACGGGCGGTCTGTTTCGTCGTTGTACCATTTGTATTTCAGGGCCATTTCGCGAGCCAGGACTTCCCGCTCCAATGTCGCGCTTGCGCGAAACACGTCGGCCATGATCTCCCCGCAGGTCTCCAGGGGCATGGATTTGAATGTCAGCGGTTTTCCCCAGACTTGACCGAGACGGCGGGCAAGGTCGGGGCCGCGAATGGCTTCCGGTCCACCGACGGGAAATATGCGGCCGGCAAGCTGCGGCCTTTGCGCGGCCGCGACCATGAGCTTTGCAAGGTCGTCGTGACAGATCCAGCAGACATCGAGGGTTTCCCGATGGGGATAGTAAATCATGTTCTCGCGCGCGATCTGCGGCCAGGCCCAGGCCTTGAGCAGATTGTCGAGATAGACCACGGGCTGGATGACGATCGCCGGGACACCTGTCGCGAATATGCGTCTGCGCATCTCCAGCCGCGCATCCTGTGCGGCGATCCCCATCTCATGGCCGGGCACCGGCATGCTGGTGTTGAAGACGAGTATTTTCACCGTGTCCGACTCGGCGGCCGCCTTCGCGATCACCTCGGCAGCTTCGATCAGTGGTGCCGCTTCCTGAAAGGATGTCGAGGGCAGATTCAGCAGAACCGCATCAGCCCCCTCCATCGCCGCCCGCAGGCTTTCATGCCGACCATAGTCGGCCGCGACCCGTTCGACGCCGTCCGGCAGGTCCGCCTTCTCCGGGCGACGGGAGATGGCGACGGCCTGGTGCCCCAGTTCGATCAGCCTGCGCACTTGCGCGATGCCCTGGTCGCCGGTAGCGGAAAAAACCGCGACCCTCATGAACCTTCACCGCAGGATTTCACGCGCTCCATTCGCTCAGCCGCAACAAGGCTCATATCATCAGGCCCGGCAGAAACAGGACAATTGCCGGTACGGCAATGATCAGCAGCAGCACGACAATATCCGCCGCGATGAAGTATGTCGTTCCTCTGAATATCTGCCCCAGGGTTATCCCTCGACCGACGATCCCGTTCAGCACAAACACGTTCAAGCCGATCGGTGGCGTTATCATCCCCACTTCAAGCAGCTTGGCGAGGAAAATGCCGAACCACAATTCGTTCACGCCAAGCGAGCCGGCGACCGGCAGCACGATCGGCAAGGTGATGATCATCGCGCCGGTCGGCTCCAGAAACATGCCGAGGATAATGTAGACCAGCACAACACCGGCGAGGAAAAGATAGGTGGAGGAGCCCATCGAGGCGATGAGATCCGAGATATAGGCATCGACACCGCTGAGCGCGACGAAACGGGCCAGCAGATTTGCACCGATGACGATGAAGAGAAGGGCCGACGTCGTCGTAAAGGCCTCGGTTATGGAAACCCGGAAACTGCGCCAGGTCAGACGGCGTTGCGCGGCGGCTATGAGCGCGCAGAGCGACGCGCCCACCGCGCCCGCCTCGGTCGGGGTGAACAGGCCGGCGAACAGTCCGCCGAAGACGAGAACCGCCAGCAACAAGACTGGAGACACCATGCGCAGCGAACGAAACCGCTCGGCCAAAGTGAATTTATCGTCGGCCCGGGGCGCGACCCCGGGCTTGGCGCTGGCCCACAGGAGAACAAGCACGATATAGGCCAGCGCCGACAACAGCCCTACTCCGGCGCCTCCAATGAAAAGCTGGTTGATCGGGACCTCGGCGATAACGCCATAAAGGATCAGCAGGATACTCGGCGGAATGAGCGCCCCGATCGTTCCGGCCGCCGCAACGGTGCCGGTGGCAAGCCTTGGATCGTAACCGTGGCGCAGCATTTCCGGCACCGCGATGCGCCCCATGGCGGCGGCGGTCGCAACCGACGAGCCGGTCACCGCGGCAAAACCGGAGGCACCGAATATGCTCGCGACCGCAAGTCCGCCGGGCAATCGCGAAAGCCAGACCCGCGCCGCGGCAAACAGTCCCGCCGTTATCCCGGTGTGGTAGGCCAGATAACCCATCAGCAGGAACATCGGGACCGAACTCAGCTCCCAGCTTGCGGCGAAGTTGAAAGGAATGATCTTCAACGCCCCAAGGGCCGGACGCCATCCGAACATTGCGTATATTCCGACAAACGGCACAGTGAACAGAGCGATGGCAATGGGCACCCGAAGCCCGATCATGATCAGCAGAATGACGATTCCTGCCAACCCGATTTCAACTTCGCTCATTCATTTACTCCGTCATTGGCACCCAGGATACCGAGGGTGTTTTGCCCCTCCCTCAGGACATTGCTTCTGATGGTGTAGGCAACAAATTTGAACAGGAACAAAAGCGTCAGGATTCCGTAACCGATCGGAGCGGCGAACCTGATTGGCCATGTCGGAACTTTCATGCCCCGCTCCATCTTGAATGCACCGATATGGAACTTGTCGACGGCCTCCAGCCAAGTCGCGTATGTCAGCAGGGCGCACACCGTGAAGCACAACAGAAAGGTCCAGCCGAAAAGGTGTGTTTGCCCGCGGTCCGGCAGGAACTGCGTCAGCACATCTGCCGAAACGTGGTTTTCCAGTCGCTCCACGAAGGCAAGCGGCAGGAATGTAACCAGCGGCATGTAGTAGTTGGATACGATGATCAGTGTTCCCGGCAAAGGCTGGTTGAAAAGGATATCCAGGACAACATCCAGCGTGACGTGAAGCATCATCAGCACCACCGCGCCGGCGGCCAGGAAACCAAGGGCAAGGATTACCCTGTCAATGATATTCAGAACCGGTTTCATGGTAGGTTTTCATCTCCCCAGCCGTTGAGCGATGCGGGGCGCTGCGCCCGTCGAGGCGGCTGCGCCTGCGGTCGGCGTTCAGTGCCGTTTGATTGGTCCCGGATGACCGGGTCGGCCTCTTTTAACAGTTTTCCAGGGCGGCCGGAGAGGGGTGCCCCGGGGAGAAGAACGGGGCACCCGACGTCTGCACTCAATCGATGCCGTAACTGGAAACATCGATCTTGGAATGCACTTCGTCGATATAGAGGTTGGCGAAGGCATCGACATCCATTTCGTCGATCTGGTTTGTCAGGCCTTTCCACTTTTCGATCAGATCGGTTATCAGCGCGATTTTCTCGTCAACGCCTTCGATGCCGTATTGGTCCACAAACTGATTGCGTACAACTTCCGTGTCCTGCTTTGCGAACTCGCCGATCTTCGCACGATCTTCTAACGAGGTGTCGAAAACGATCTTGCCTGCGTCCTTGAATGTCTTGAGACTGGACGCATTGAGGTTCTTGACCGTAACCCAACTGCTTGCGGATGTCTTGGCAGCCGCGTTCAGAACCGCGCGCCGCTGTTCTTCCGTCAGGCCATTCCAGGTGTCGCGGTTCATGTTGGCTATGCCGATTCCCGAGAACATGTTGCCGGGCAACAGATGGCTGTAGAAATCCGCCACTTCCATCAACCGCAGACCGGTCAGGGTTTCCGGAGGCACCGTGGAACAATCGACATTTCCTGTATTGAGGGCGTCATAGATCTCGTTGCCGGAAAGCGATACTTGCGTACCGCCAAAATATTCGACGAACCGCGAGACATCGGCCGCGCCGGTGCGCACCTTCTTGCCCGCTATGTCTTTGATGGACTCAACCGGCTTGTTGCACACCAGCCCGTAGTCCACCGCCACACCGCCGCTGAGAAAGACCGTGTTGAACCGATCGAGCTGTTCCAGGCAATCGGGACAGTTCAGCATGACATATTCCATCGACGCGCCGAGCATCGCCGGGCCGGGCCACTTGGCCTCCGAGCCGGTGGATGCCAGCCACGACAGGCTCGCCGGAAGGTTCAACTCGGAGAACTCCGCCGGGAAATAGGGAAAGAGAGAGAAGCCGAAATCAGCCAACCCGTCCCGGATTCCCCCCGGGATCTCATTCAGTCCGAGCAAAGACAGCGCATAGACCTTGACGTCCACGTCGCTGGTACGCGCAAGCTCCTCGGAGAAAAACACCGCGTTGTCATAATTGTAGCTGCTTTCAGGCATGCCGACCGCATAACGCAACTCCTGAGCGCTCGCTGTCGTGCCGCTGATCGCAGCGAGGACCACGCCCGCAAGGACCGATCCTTTCAGATGCGAGGTGAATCCGATTTTACGCGTTGATTTCATGTCTTCCTCCTCAGGCTTTATTGGAATTCTGCAAGCGTCCGGCCCGCCGGACCACTCGATCCCGACGATCCGGCACCAGGGCCCCCAAAACGCCCTGGAAACCGCGCATCAGACTGACAAGGGCTGGATGGCCAGTTCACATCGTTGGCGCACCGCTTTGCAGCCGACAAAACGGCTCCGCGAACAAGGGGCGCCCCCGCGTCACTTTTCCCAATCATTGTACGCCTCCCAAACGTCGCCAGACGTCGTGCGGTTACACCCCGCTGCACCTGCGTGTGCAGCGCCTCGTAATTCGGCCTTGTGTGCACAGCAGATTTTTCATTATGCATTAGTGACCATAATTTATACAAAATTTCAAGATTTTTGTACAAACTTTCAGGCTATATTGTTCACAATCACCCGGAATAGAGATGATCGGCCGCTTGGAGACGAGTTTGCGAAACGGTGAACCGGGCACGAATACAGCCACCATTCCGAGGCAATACGGCCGAGGGTCCGGCCAAAGCATGATTTCAGATGAATCGGCAGTACGCCACTTTGATGGCGATTGACGGCGGCCGGTTCGAGACGTTGAATGTCAAGGTCAGAGCGTTGCGCTCATTGGCTGTCCACACCGCGCTCCCTTGACATCCAGTTGGAAAAGCGGCGCACGATTTGCCGCTGCCGCGTGGACTGCGGGATAACCAGATGATGTCCGATGTAACGCACGCTTTCGGACCGGTCCAGGAGCGGCGCAACCAGCCGGCCGTTCTCAAGCTCGCGCTCGGCCAGCGTGGTCGACTCAAGCGCCACACCCATTCCGTCAACGGCAAACGCGATCGCCAGAAAGCTCCGATCGAATCGCGAACCATTTGGAGGTGGCGCTTCGAGCCCGTTCGCCGAAAACCAATGCGACCAGCGGATCTGCTTGTTGTCGCTTTCGATCAGGCTATGCCCGAGCAGATCTTCCGGCCTTTTGATCTTTGCCGCCAGAGCCGGCGCACAAAGCGGCGTCACGACCTCCTCGCCCAGAGACATGACGATGTTTCCCGTTTGTTGCGGTTGCCCGTAGACAATGTCCGCGTCGAACTCGTCAGTCTCGAAGCTTGCATAGTCCGTATCCGCGGACAGGCGCACGTCGATTTCCGGGATATCATCGACCAGGCGCGGCAGACGTGGCGTCAGCCATTGCGCCGCAAAGCTCGGTGCACAGTGCAACCGCAGCAAACCGGGCGTTCGTGTCGAAACCACTTCGAACCCGTGACGGATACTGTCGAACGCACCGCCCACATGGCGCAGCAACTCCTCCCCATCGGGGTTAAGCCGAATGCCGCGGCCGTTTCTCTCAAACAGCGCCGTACCCAGGAAGTTTTCCAATCGACGGACAGAATGGCTGATTGCACTTGGCGACAAGCCCAGTTCCAGAGAGGCCGCCTTGAAAGATCCAGTCCGGCCGGCAGCCTCGAACGATCGGACAAGCGATATGGGTATTTTCTGTGTCGTCATAACACCCTGCCCCGGCTCTGTGCCGGACAGTCGAGATATGAAGTCATCTTCTTGACCCTTGCCAACGCGTGGTCCGCCGGATTTTTGGCGAAAATTCATTCATCCAGGATTGTAACATGACTCTGATTCATCAATGAATGTTATTTTCGCGTTTGCGCGCCGCGGACCGGAAAAGCACAATCCCGCGAAAGCAAAGGGAGGAGAAAGACAGGTGACAACGTCGCCGTCAGGGCATTTGAGCGCCAATATGAGCTTGCACCGACGTGCCTGGAATATTCGCCGGCACGCCATACGCATGGGCGCAGTCCAGGGTCAGGGCTATATCGGCCAGGCACTGGGAGCAGCCGACATTCTGGCCGTCGCCTATTTCCGCGCCCTTACCTACCGCCCCGACAATCCGGAATGGGAAGGGCGCGACCGGTTTCTTTTGTCCATCGGGCACTACGCCATAGCCCTCTATGCCGCGTTGATCGAAGCCGGCGTTCTTCCGGAAGAGGAAATCTGGACCTACGGCATGGACAACAGCCGCATGCCCATGTCGGGTATGGCGGCATACTCGCCGGGGATGGAGATCACCGGTGGCTCGCTCGGCCATGGCCTGGGCATTGCCGTTGGAATGGCCCTGGGCCTCAAGCGCAAGAAAAACCCGGCCTTCGTCTACAACTTCCTGTCCGACGGCGAGCTTGGCGAAGGGTCAACCTGGGAAGCGGTCATGTCGGCGGTCCAGCATAAGCTGGACAACATTGTGGCCATTGTCGATTTCAACGACCAGCAGGCCGACGGCAAGTCGACAGACGCACTGTGCACCGAACCCATCGAAGACAAATGGACGGCATTCGGATGGCATGCACAGCGCGTCGACGGCAACGATATCGGCCAACTGGTCACCGCTTTCGACAAAGCCCGCAACCATGCCGATTCCCGGCCTCGTGCCATCATCTGCCAGACCAGGATGTGCAAGGGCGTCCCCTTCCTTGAAGACCGCGAGATGACCCATTTCGTCCGCGTGGAACCTGACGAATGGGCAAAGGCCCTGGCGGTTCTGGACGAGGCAATGCCGCTATGACGATCACGAAGGCTCCGCCGCATTCAAGGCGCAAACCCAAATACGAACCCCGGCCTGCACCCGACCATGGCGAAGGCGAGAAGCTGACCACGTCCGCCATGATCGCCTCGCTCGACGCGGAAGGCCGTGAAACGGTTTCGGCACCGTTCGGACATGCTTTGGCGGAGTTGGCCGCGATCCGCCCGGATATTGTCGGCCTGAGCGCCGATCTGGCGAAATACACCGACCTGCATGTCTTTGCCGAAGCATGCCCCGATCGTTTCCATCAGATGGGGATGGCGGAGCAATTGCTGTTCTCGGCCGCTGCGGGCCTTGCCCGCGAAGGCTTCACACCCTTCGCGACCACCTACGCGGTCTTCGCATCGCGGCGCGCGTATGATTTCATCTGCATGGCCATCGCGGAAGAGGCCCTGCCCGTTAAGATCGCCTGCGCCCTGCCGGGACTGATCAGCGGTTACGGGCCCAGCCATCAGGCGACCGAGGACCTGGCGATCTTTCGCGGAATGCCCAATCTCACCATTATCGATCCGTGCGACGCGACGGAGATCGCACAGGCCGTGCCGGCCGTCGCCGCACATCCCGGACCGGTTTACCTTCGACTTTTGCGTGGCAAGGTACCGGACGTTCTATCGTCCTATGACTACCAGTTCGAGATCGGCAAGGCGAAACGCCTGCGGCACGGTAAAGACGTCTTGTTCATCACCAGCGGCTTCATGACCATGCGGGTTCTGGACGCGGCCGAGCGCCTGCAAACCGAGGCAATAGACTGTGCTGTCCTGCACTCGCCGACAATCAAGCCCCTGGATGTCGCCACGATTGTCGAAACGGCGCGCGCTGCCGGCAAGCTCGTGATTGTGGCGGAGAACCACTCCGTTGTCGGCGGCCTTGGGGAAGCGGTCGCGTCCTGCCTCATGCGCGCGGGCGTCAGCAAACCGTTCCGCCAGATCGGACTGCCGGACGAGTTTCTCGATGCTGGCGCGCTGCCGACCCTGCACGATCAATACGGCCTTTCCGTCGATCGCATCGTGGCGCGGACCAGGGCCTGGTTAAACGCGGGGTCAGCGCCATGAAGCTGCTTGCGGGAAAGTTTGCCGTTGTCACGGGTGCGGCTTCGCCACGCGGGCTGGGCAAGGCGACCGCCACGCTTATGGCCGCGCACGGTGCGACCATCGGTGTTCTGGATCTGGAGGCTGCAGCGGCTGAGACCGTGGCCAGCAAGCTGGGCGACGGGCATGTCGGCCTCGCTTGTGACGTCACCGACAAGACAGCGTGCGAGATGGCTGTCGCGCAATTGCTTTCGGCCTGGGGACGGATCGACATCCTGGTCAACAACGCCGGTATCACGCAACCTTTGAAAATCATGACGATCGAGCCGGAGAACTACGATGCCGTGCTCGACGTCAATCTCCGTGGAACACTTTATATGAGCCAGGCGGTGATACCGCAGATGCGCCGACAAAAATCCGGTTCGATCGTCAATTTGTCTTCCGTGTCCGCGCAGCGCGGGGGCGGTATTTTCGGCGGCCCTCACTACTCGGCGGCCAAGGCCGGAATACTGGGTTTGACGAAGGCAATCGCACGTGAACTCGCGCCTGAGGGCATTCGCGCCAATGCGGTCTGCCCGGGCTTTATCGCAACGGATATCACCGAAGGAAAACTGACGGACGCGATGCGCGAACAAATTCTGCAAGGCATTCCGATGGGCCGCGTCGGCACCGCGGAGGACGTTGCGGGATGCTGCCTTTTTCTTGCGTCGGATCTCTCATCATACGTTACCGGATCGGAGGTTGATGTGAACGGAGGCTCTCTTATTCACTAGCGGTCGCGCAAACGAAGAATTGATCAGGCTCCATGAGCCGCACACTGAAGGGAGGAAACAATGAATATCCATCTAAAATCCACCGCCGCGGCGGTGGCAATCGCCATAGGATTGGCGATCCCGGCAAATGCTGCCGAACTGGTGTTTGCCCACGGCGCCAACGCCGGCAATCCACGCTTTGACGCAGCAAACATGTTCGCGGGACTTGTTTCCAGTTGCACCGGTGGAGAACTCACGGTCAAAGTGGCACCGTCCGCGACGATGGGAAACGACGCTGAAATGATCACCTCCGTGCAGTCGGGCATTATCCAGATGTCTGCCAACTCGCAGGGTGCCATGGGTCAGGTCGTGCCTGAAGTCGGCATGCTCGGCCTGCCATTCCTGTTTTCCAGCCTCAATGATGCCTGGGAGGCGCTGGATGGCGAAGCCGGCGCGCTGATAGACCAGAAAGCCCAGGCCGCCGGAATGAAGGTCGTGGGTTATTGGGACAACGGCATCCGCAACGTCACGCATACCAGCAAGCATATCGCGTCGCCCGATGACATAAAGGGTATGAAAATACGCACACCCCCGGACGAGGTCACTCTGGCGATGTTCAATGCGCTTGGCGCCAATCCGGCGCCGCTTGCCTGGTCGGAACTGCCCTCGGCCCTGCGCTCCGGTGCATTTGAAGGCCAGGAAAACCCGTTGACCAATATCCATTCGGCCAAGCTGCATGAGATCACACCTTACATCTCCATGACCGGCCACAAATACGAGACCACACCGGTGGTTGCCGGGCTTGGCTGGTGGAACGGCTTGTCTGACGCTCACCGCGACTGTATCAGCAATGCAGTCACCCAAGCGGGATGGTACCAGCGCGGCCGCTCGCAGGTCGACAATCAGGCGCTGCGCGTAAAGATGGAGGCTGAAGGTGCCAAATTCCTCGATGTGGACCAGTCGATATTCGCCGAGGCCACGGCATCGGTTTATGACCTCTACGGCGACAAGTATGGCGACATCGTCGACCTTTTGCGCGGCAACTGAGTGTCATGAATGACAGCAACGACAAAGCGACGGGGTCCGATGGCCCCGTCGAGCGCATTTTATCGGCCGCAAGGCTGCTTATCCTCTATGGCGGCATCGGTATCTTCTCCACGACGCTTTCGGCACTTTTCGTCGCGCTTTTCGTCAATGTCGTCCTGCGCTACGCGTTTGATCGCGGCATA
>NZ_CFHWAF010000107.1:0-6905 GCF_984452065.1 Hoeflea sp.
ATGGAATCGATAATGACGAGATCGGGGCGCTTTTCCTGCGACAGCGTCGCAAGGATGTCCTCCACATTGGTCTCGGCCGCCAGTTTGACATCGGTATCGGCGGCGCCGAGCCGCTGCGCCCGCAGCCGGATCTGCGCAATGGCTTCCTCGCCCGATACGTAGATGATCCTGTGGGACCTGCGTGCAAGCGCCGCGGCGGCCTGCATCAGCAGCGTCGATTTGCCGATTCCCGGATCGCCGCCCACCAGGAGGGCGGAGCCGCGGACGAAACCGCCGCCCGTCACACGGTCGAGTTCGGCGATGCCGGTCTGGATGCGCGGCGCGTCCTCGATGTCTCCGGACAGCGATGTGAGGGCCACCGGTTTGCCTTTTGAGCGCGGCTTTCCCGGGCCGCTGGCGATGCCGCCTCCCGGATCTTCCTCCACAATCGTGTTCCAGGCGCCGCAGCCGTCGCACTTGCCGGCCCAACGGGTGTGGACCGTGCCGCAGTTCTGACAGACGAATTGGGGTTTGGAGCGAGCCATGACCGTCCGTCAATCCACGTTTTCGGCCGGCAGATAGTGCCTTCGGTAGCGCTGGCCGAGCGCCGTCAGCAGCTCATAGCCGATCGTTCCGCCCGCCCGCGCCACATCGTCGACTGCGACATTGTTTCCGAACAATTCGACAAAATCCCCGGCCTGCAGCGCGTTTTCCGGCACGTCGGTGATGTCGAACGCCGTCATGTCCATGGTGACACGGCCGAGAACCGGCAGGCGCTGACCGGCGGCGAAGGCGTGGGCGCCCTCGCTTTCTAACGTGCGCAACGGCACGCCGTTTCCGGACAGTGTCCGCAAATACCCATCCGCATAGCCGATGGAGCACACCGCGATACGGCTGTCCCGTTCGAGGGTCACGGTCGCCCCGTAGCTCACCGTCTCTCCGCGCCTGGCATGGCGAACCGTGATGATGCGGGCTTCCGCAGTGACGACGGGCCGGGTCAGCGGCTCGACATCCTCGCCGACGGAGCCTCCGAAGAGCATGATACCCGGCCGGGTCAGATCGAACCTGTATTCAGGCCCGAGGAGAACGCCGGCGGAATTGCTCAAACTTGCCTCAACCCCTTCGAACGTGGCGGCGGCGGCCTGAAAGGCCCCAAGCTGATGGCGGTTGAGCGGGTGATCGGGCCTGTCTGCACAGGCCAGATGGCTCATCAGCAGGACAGGCGAAAAACCCGCCGGGCGGGTCACGTCTTCCGCCAGCGTCACGGCCTCTTCGTGTGTGATCCCCAGTCGGTTCATGCCCGTGTCGACCTGCAAAGCGCAAGGGTGGTCGCCATTGGCGACACAGGCATTGGTCCAGATGGCGACATGCTCCATGGACGCCAGAACCGGCACCAGTCCCGTGGCCCGGCAGGTTTCCTCGATGCCTGGCAGAATGCAATTCATCACGAAAATGCGCGCCTGCGGCGCGTAGACGCGGATGATCGCGCCCTCGCGCGCGGTCGCGACGAAGAAATCGCGGCACCCGGCCGCATAGAGCGTGGTGGCGACCTCGGGCGCGCCAAGGCCGTAACCGTCGGCCTTGATGACCGCGGCGCAGCGGGCCGGTCGCGACCGGTCGCGCATGGTGCGCCAATTGTCGGCGAGCGCCTGCAGGTCGATGGTCAGGCGCGCGCCGTATCCTTCATCGATATCGTGCTCAGTGCCGATGTGCCGTTCGTTCAATGCGTCCGCCAATTCCGCTGTTTAGAGCAAGATGAGGTCAGTCTTGGCTGTATTGCAGGTAGGAGTTGTCCGCAAGGTCCGAGAAGCGGGTAAATTCGGCCTGGAAGCCCAGCGAGACGGTTCCGGTGGGGCCATGGCGCTGTTTGGCAACGATGACGTCGGCCATGCCGCGCACCTTCACCATCTTTTCCTCCCAGCGCAGATATTCCTCGGTCTTGATGTCGCCTGCGATCTCTTCCGGCGTGCGGCGCGGCTCGGTGTTCTTGACATAATACTCCTCGCGATAGACGAAGAGCACGACATCGGCGTCCTGCTCGATCGAGCCGGATTCGCGCAGGTCCGAAAGCTGCGGCCGCTTGTCGTCGCGATTTTCCACCTGGCGCGAGAGCTGCGACAGCGCCACGATCGGCACGTTCAGTTCCTTCGCCAGCGCCTTCAGGCCGGTGGTGATCTCGGTGATCTCCTGCACCCGGTTATCGCCCGCCTTCTTCGATCCGGTCATGAGCTGCACATAGTCGACGACAAGCAGGTCGAGACCGCGCTGGCGCTTGAGGCGGCGCGCCCTGGCGGCAAGCTGGGCGATGGAGATGCCGCCGGTCTGGTCGATATAGAAGGGAATTTTCTGCATCTCCTGCGAACAGCCGACCAGCAGCTCGAAATCGGCCTCGGTTATCTCTCCGCGGCGGATTTTCGACGACGATATCTCGGTCTGCTCGGAAATGATGCGGGTCGCCAGTTGCTCCGAGGACATCTCCAGGGAATAGAAACCGACAACCCCGCCATTGACCGCCGTGGTCGTCCCGTCGGCCTGAACCTCCGGCTGGTATGCCTTGGCGATGTTGTAGGCGATATTGGTCGCGAGCGACGTCTTGCCCATGCCCGGACGGCCGGCAAGAATAATGAGGTCGGACGGCTGCAACCCGCCCATGCGGGTGTCGAGCTGGGTAATGCCGGTGGAGATGCCCGAAAGGCCGCCGTCACGCTGATAGGCGGCGCCCGCCATGTCGATGGCAAGCGCGACCGCATCGTTGAACGACTGGAAGCCGCCGTCATAACGGCCTGTTTCAGCCAGTTCGAAGAGCCGCCGTTCGGCGTCTTCGATCTGGTTCTGCGGCGGCATGTCCAGCGGCGCGTCATAGGCGATGTTGACCATGTCCTCGCCGATGGTGATCAGCGAGCGGCGCAGGGCGAGATCGTAGATCGCCCGCCCGTAATCCTCGGCGTTGATGATCGTCACGGCTTCCGCGGCAAGGCGCGCGAGGTACTGCGCGACGGTCATGTCGCCCACCTTTTCGTCCGCCGGCAGGAAGGTCTTTATGGTGACCGGATTGGCTGTCTTGCCCATGCGGATGATGTCGCCGGCGACCTCGAAGATCTTCCGGTGCAGCGGCTCGTGCAGATGCTGGGGCTTGAGGAAATCCGAAACCCGATAATAGGCATCGTTGTTGACAAGGATCGCGCCGAGCAGCGCCTGTTCGGCCTCGATATTGCCCGGAGCCTCGCGATAAAGACCGCCACCCTCATTGCTGTCTGAGTCGCCAATCGGTCGTGCCGGATCGCTCATCGCCTGCTTTCTGTCTTGAATCCCCTCAGCGCGCTTGCGCGCCGGGCAGGTATAACGCCATCGCAAACGGCGCGCGTACAAAACATGCGGCCATGCTCAATCTCCACAACAGATGTGTGGAAAGGAGGATACTATCTGATTCTGTTTGACTTCCGAACCCGAATCAATTCGCGGCTGGTGAAATTACTTGGCTGCCGCCTTGCGTTTCTTGCGGGCCGATTCGCTGGCTTTCCTGGCCCGGTGAGGCACATGCTCTCTCCCGCCGATATAGTCGCGGGTGAGGGGAACGGCGTCCGGTTTGTGGGCGAGCTGGATCTGGAACACAACCAGGTCCTGCCATCGAAAGGCGATTTCCGAGCCGGCCAGATAGAACTCCCACATGCGGCAGAAGCGCTCGTCATAGAGCTCCTTCGCCTTGTCCCAGTTTTCAACGAATCTCGACCGCCAGGCCTTGAGCGTCTCGGCGTAATGAAGACGCAGCACCTCGATGTCTGTGACGACAAGACCGGACCGTTCGATGGCCGGCAGCATTTCGGAGAGCGAGGGAATATAGCCGCCGGGGAAAATGTGTTTCCTGATGAACGGATTTGTCGGCGTGGGCGGTTCGGACTGGCCGATCGTGTGCAACAGCATCACGCCGTCTTCGTCGAGCATCTGCGAGCATTTGTTGAAATAGGTGGAGTAGTGTCGGCGCCCGACATGTTCGAACATGCCCACTGAAACGATCCGGTCGAAATCCTGCTCGAGTTTGCGGTAATCGAGCAGTTTGAATTCGACCTGGCCGGCAAATCCGTCTTCGCGGGCGCGCTGCGTTGAGGCGGCATGTTGCTCGTCCGACAGGGTGACGCCGGTGACATTGGCGTTGAACTGGCTGGCAAGATGCAGCCCCATGCCGCCCCAGCCGGACCCGATGTCAAGCACGCGAAGCCCCTCGCGGCTCATGATCAGCTTGGAGGAGATAAGGCGCTTTTTCGCCAACTGGGCCTGTTCCAGATCCACTGACGGGTCCTCGAAATAGGCGCAGGAATATTGCCGGTCCTGATCGAGAAAAAGATCGTAGAGCTTGCCGGAAAGATCGTAATGATGCTGCACGTTGGAACGGGAACGGCCGAGCGTGTTCCATTCCAGTATATGCGCCGGGATGCGGCGCAGGTGCTCCAGTGTCCTGACCCATCTGGCCGGGGTTGATCTGTGCTGGCGCACATTTTTGAAGATCAGTTCCAGGAGCCGGTAAATGGAGCCTTCCTCAAGCTCCAGATCGCCGTCCATATAGCACTCACCGAGCTTGAGGTTGGGGTCGAACGCGACCGCCCGCTCGGCCGCTGCGCTTTTGAAACGCAGATGAACGGACGTGCCCGTACCGTCACCAAGCCGCAATTTGGTGCCGTCGGCGGACGTAATCGTCAGATCGCCGGTCTTGATGAGCTTGCGTAAAAGGTGCCCCAGAAAACGGTTCACGGTGAAAACCTCTAGATTACAAGACTAGAGCGAGATGAGGTTAGCTTGAATCATTTGATGGCGGAAAATCGGTTCACTCGGCAAGGCGCGTCGCGCAGCGCGATGTGGTGCATCGGGCAAGAGGCGCAACGCTGCCGATGGGCCGATTTTCCCCACCCTTGAAAGGAAGAGGATATTGGAGAATACCGCTGAATGGGCCGGGCGATTTTGCCCTCTGACTGCGTTGGCTCGCGCTTGTGGTGGGATAACACCACGGCGCGCAACCCGCCTAGTCAGAGACCAAAATCGCCGCGGTCAAATGCTTCAATCTAACCTCATCTCGCTCTAACAGAGTTTTCCGTCTTCAAGAAAAGTGTAGCAGCCTTTGGTGAATAGTCCAGATGGTTGTTTTTTCCGCAGAAATCCGCGTCCTGTGATTGAAATTGCCGCAAGCGTGTGGAGCCTTTCAGGCCGGTGGCTCTCTGGCGGGCACAAAAAAACCCGGCGCAATGGCCGGGTTTCCTGTTGCCTCTGTAGCCCGGATCAGGCTTTGGGCTCTTCCTCGGTCTCGTCGGCAGGCTCGGCCTCTGCCTCCGCAGCGGCTTCCTCTTCAGCCTCGGCTTCCTCGGCAGCGTCCGATTCTTCCGTGGAGAATTCGACACCTTCCTCGAACATGTCCTCGGCGTGAACCTCTTCTTCCTCGTCCGTGCCGTAAATGGCGTCGGCCGATGTCAGATCCTCACCCTTGGCCTGACGCTCCGCCTCGTCGGCCGAACGGGCGACATTGAGCTCGACCTTGACCTCGACCTCGGCATGAAGCGAGATGATGACTTCGTGCATGCCGATGGCCTTGATGGGCGTGCGCAGCTCCACCTGGCTGCGGCCGATGGAGAAGCCTTCTTCCTCCAGGATGGTGACGACATCGCGTGCGGCGACCGAGCCGTAAAGCTGGCCCGTCTCGCCGGCGGCGCGCACGACGATGAAGGACTTGCCGTCGAGCTTGTCCGCGACCTGCTGCGCTTCGCCGCGGCGTTCCAGGTTCCGCGCCTCAAGCTGCGCGCGCTCGCTTTCAAAGCGGGCCTTGTTCGCGTCATTGGCCCGCAGCGCCTTTCCCTTGGGCAAAAGGTAGTTGCGCGCGTATCCGTCGCGTACCTTCACCACATCGCCCATCTGCCCGAGCTTTGCTACGCGTTCGAGAAGAATGACATCCATCGGGGTTTCCTTTCAGATTTCGTCAGTTCGTTTGATCGTTGGAATTGTCCGGCCCCGGGCCGGACGTGGATAGGGGAGCCGTGCGCGCCGTCTCGAACAGTCCTGCAAAGAGGAAGGCGATCAGCGGCAGCGGAAACAGTAAAATGATGGCGGTGTAGGTCATCCACAGCGCCGCGAAACGCCACGCCTTTTGCATGACGCGGTGGTGCAGCATGGCAAGCCCCGCCATCATGAAGCCGCCGGCATAAGCCCCGGAGATAACCGATCCGATAAGGCCGACCGTACCCCCGACAAAGGTCAATGCAAGACCGGCACCGAAGACAAGCAGGCCGAGCCGCGACATGCGCAGCCCCGCCGGGATAAGATCGGCGGGCCGCTTGGCGCGGCCGGAAAGCCGCACGATACCGCAGGCAAGGTACCAGGCCGTAAAAAGGATAATGACCCACATCATCGCCTGCAGCGCGGGCAAGACCCGGGTCGTGAATGCGACCATGTCCTGCCTGCCGGCCTCGTCTATCTGCATGTCCGGGTTCTGTTCACCCAGTATCGCGAACACATTGCCGACCACCTCGGACACGAGATCCTCGCCGTAGCCGACGGCATAACCGAGTATGATCAGGGACAGGGAAACAAGGCCGCATATATGCAGCATGATGTCGGACAGCGGATACCAGGCAAGCTTGCCCTGCGGTCCGCCGAGTTCTTCCGCCGGTCTTGCAAGGTTCGACAGGTGCGCGATCCAGGCGGCGGGCGCCAGCGTCGTTACCGCAACCATCGCCGCGCCGAGCGGCGAGATGGCCGCCGCTATGACGATTGCGCCCGTTGCCACGGCTGCCGCCCCTGCCAGGTTTGACCAGCCCATCCCGGCTATCAGCACCGGCAGCGTTGCCCCGGCGGAAAGGATGACGGACAGCGCGGACATATCGCCGGAGCCGATGACGAGAAGGGCGGAGGCGAGGCCGGCGACAATGCCGACGATCAGTGATTGC
>NZ_CFHWAF010000107.1:6915-15488 GCF_984452065.1 Hoeflea sp.
GATGCGCTGTCCTGCTTTTTGAAGCAGTTAGAGGCGTTCCGGCCTGTTGCCCGCGCGCCCCAACTCGGGGGTTACATGTGTCCGCGCCGTGCCCATCACGGCCGGCTGCGGCCGGAAAACCCGGCCGCTTCGTTCAGTCTTTACTTCACCAGATAGGGAAGCAGGCCGAGGAAACGCGCGCGCTTGATGGCGCGTGCCAGTTCCCGCTGCTTCTTCTGGCTCACCGCGGTGATGCGGGAAGGAACGATCTTGCCGCGCTCGGAAACGTAGCGCTGCAAAAGACGCACGTCCTTGTAGTCGATCTTGGGCGCGTTCGCACCGGAGAACGGGCAGGTCTTGCGACGGCGATGAAACGGACGCCGCGTCGGGATCTGATTGATATCAACCATTTTTGTTCTCCCTAGTTACGGTCTTCGCGCGGACGGCGCGGGCGGTCGTCCCGGTCGCCACGGCGCGGACGGTCGTCCCGGTCGCGCTTCTGCATCATGACCGAAGGACCTTCCTCATGCTCATCGACGCGGATTGTCATGTAACGCAGGATGTCCTCATTGATGCGCATCTGCCGTTCCATTTCCTGGACCGCGCCGGACGGAGCATCGATGTCCATCAGCGTGTAGTGCGCCTTGCGGTTCTTGTTCATACGGTATGACAGGGATTTCAGTCCCCAGTTTTCCACGCGCCCGACCGATCCGCCATTGGCTTCGAGAATACCCTTGAACTGCTCGACAAGGGCCTCGACCTGCTGGCTGGAAACGTCCTGCCGGGCAAGGAAAACATGTTCGTATAAAGCCATGATAAGCTTGCCTTTCTTGGTCTGTCTTCGTTCCAACACCACGGAAACCGGCGGCTAAGCCTCAACGACCTTCCGGGACCGCCTGGCGGTCGGCAAGAAAGGCGCTGAATTCGAGACGGTCGAGAGCGGAGACACGGGAGGCCGGAAATCTCTATTTCCTGTCGCCCTTGCAGGCGGCCCTCCGTTCAGCCCCCAGCCAGGCGACCGGGTGTTTCGAACAGCGCGCTTATACGCCTTTTTCCGCACGATGCAAGCGAATTCGACCGGTGCCTCACTCCTTCCAGAGCATGGTGTCGGCGGCTTTGCCTGTCCGGCAAGGAAAGGGTTGGACCGGAACGGCGATGGGACTAATCTCGGTACCCGACCGGGAGAATCGTCACATGACCGAAAGCCGCAAGGGTACCGACCTCATCATGGTTGTCACCAGCGACATTGCCGGCCAGTTGCGCGGCAAGGCGATGCCGCACAGCGCCCGCGAGGAGCGCAGCGGCATCGGTGTCGGCTGGACCCCGACAAACATATTCCAGACCAGTCTCGGGCCGATCGCCGATACGCCGTGGGGCGCGATCGGCGATCTTATTCTGCGGCCCGACTTCTCCACCCTCGTGGATCTGGCGATCCCGGAATACGCAGTGGACGAGTGTTTCGTGATCGGCGATGTGCTCACCCTCGACGGGCAACGCTGGGAATGCTGCCTGCGCGGCCAGCTCGCCGGCGCGGTCGAAACCCTGCGCAGAACCCATGGCCTGACCGTCAAGGCCGCGTTTGAGCACGAGTTCCATTATTCGGGCGCCGAAGGTCAGGAAGGGCTCGGCTATTCGCTGCGCGCCCTGCGGCGCATGGGCGCCTTTCCCAACCGCCTGATGGACACCATCAGCCGGGCCGGGCTTGTGCCGGATACATTCTCGCCGGAATTCGGTCCGGCTCAGTGCGAGGTGACCGTCAAGCCGAACAACGCTCTGGGTGCGGCCGATGATGCGGTCGTCCTGCGCGAAATGACGAGAGCGGTTGCGCGCGGCCTCGGTGCGCGGGCCAGCTTTACGCCGATCGCCGATCCCCGGTCGGTGGGCAACGGCACCCATATCCATTTTTCGCTGTTCGACGTCGACGGGCAGCCCGTCGATTACGATGCGCGACGCCCCAACGGTGTTTCCGACAAGGCCGGCTCGTTCCTGGCGGGCGTCCTTAAATATGCGCCGGATCTCCTGTGCATGACGGCGCCCTCGGTTGCCTCCTACATGCGTCTGACGCCGCATCGCTGGAGCGCCGCATTCAACAATCTCGGCGTCCAGGACAGGGAAGCGGCAGTCAGGATATGCCCGGTCTTCAGAACGGATGCCGATGACGACGTTCCGGCGAAATTCCATTTTGAATTCCGCGCGGGTGACGCCGCTGCCAGCCCTTACCTGCTTTTGGCGGCGCTCATAAGGGCCGGCATAAGCGGGCTCGACGAGGCCCTGCCGCAGCCGCAGGCAACGGCGATGGACCTGACCGAGGCCGGCGAGGCCGAACTGTTCGAGATCTCGGTCAGCCGGTTCCCGCAATCGCTGGCCGAGGCGCTGGACGGCCTCGCCGACAGCGACTGGGCGCGCAGTGCCTTCGGCGAGACGCTGGTCGACGCCTATCTGCGCCACAAGCGCTGCGAGGTCGATTTGATGAAGGACCTCTCCGATGAGGAGATATGTGCCCGATACGGCGCTGTCTACTGACCCGGATGAGGCGTTGCACCATTCGGCAATTTTGATTAAAAATTTATCTAATTAATCAGTAGCTTAAAAATTAACGTTAACTTAACGCCATAATTGATCCAACGTTAAAAATTCGTTAGCTAATTTCCAGGGCGTTACTTGGAAGCCTCGCTGTCGTCGGCCTGTTCTCGCCGATGGAGCAACGCTGTCAGACAAAACTGGTGATGTGGTGGAGACCAGCATTCACCGAGGAGATCAACGAATGAACGCAACAACCAGCAACGTGGTCCGGGCAACGCGCACCGTCGACCGCGAAGAAAAGGCTGTCAGCAGTCTGAACGACGTCGTCGAGCGGATGATGACGACGAACCGCACCATGCCGACGAGCAAGTCCGATCATGCGATCAACCTTTATGATGCCGCCATTCGCGATGCCGTCGCCGATATGGAACGGATGGAAGCGGAGAGGGAAGCCGCGCAGCAGGTTCTCGAAGAGAGCTTTGCCGAGCGTGAAGCCAAGGTCCGCAGCGACATCGAGTTCCATGAACAGGGCCTTGAGGCCGCACGTGAGGAACTCAAGCAGCTTGGCGCTGAGCACAAGCAGCAAAGCGAAGAGCTCGTCGCACGCTACAACAGCCAGATCGGCGCCGCCATGCGCATGAAGGAAGCCAACAAGGCCGCACGCGACATTCTGCTGGGCGATCTGTAGAACGGCTGGACAGGCCGCCCGGCGCGGCAATTGCCGATATAAATCAGTTTTGAACGGGCGCGGTTATCGCGCCCGTTTCTGTTTGACCACCATTGCATCCACAGACCTGAAGGCCGTTTTGGCCGAAAGGCTCCGATTTTTTCCACAAAGCTTGACTTGCAGCCCATTCGATGGTGATAGCCCGTTCGAGCAGCGGCAAACCGATTGGGGCGTTCACATGAGCACGGCTTTTACTTTTCCGGGGCAGGGCAGCCAGAGCGTGGGCATGGGCAAGGACCTCGCGGACGCCTTTCCGGCAGCCCGCGCCGTCTTTGAGGAGATCGATGACGCCCTCGATCAGAAGCTTGCGGCGCTGATGTGGGACGGGCCGGAAGATGAGCTGACCCTGACGGCGAATGCGCAACCGGCGCTGATGGCGGTGTCGATGGCGGCGATGCGTGCTTTGGAGGCGGGCGGCTTTTCCCTGCGGGACAGGGTCGCCTATGTTGCCGGCCACTCGCTCGGAGAATATTCCGCCCTGGCCGCCGCCGGTGCGTTGACGCTGGCCGATACGGCACGGCTTTTGCGCATTCGCGGCGATGCCATGCAGCAGGCGGTTCCGGTCGGCCGGGGCGCCATGGCGGCGATCATCGGGCTTGAGGAGGATGGCGTCGAAGCGCTGTGCGCCGACTGCGCCGATGCGGGCGTCTGCCAGATCGCCAACGACAATGGCGGCGGGCAGATCGTTATATCCGGCGCGCGTGAGAGCATCGAAAAAGCGGTGGCGATTGCGGCGGAAAAGGGTGCGAAGCGCGCGCTGCTGCTTCCCGTATCGGCGCCGTTTCATTCCGAATTGATGCAGCCCGCCGCCGATGCCATGCGCGCCGCACTCGACGACGTGTCGGTGAGAAAGCCCGTCGTGCCGCTGGTCGCCAATGTCATAGCGTCGCCGGTTGAAGACCCGGAAAAGATCAAGCGATTGCTGGTCGAGCAGGTGACCGGCCGCGTGCGCTGGCGCGAGACCGTCTCCTGGTTTGCATCAAATGGCGTAACCGAGGTCTATGAAGTCGGAGCCGGCAAGGTGCTGACCGGCCTTGCGCGTCGCATCGACCGGTCTTTGGCGGGCAAGGCCATCAATACGCCACAGGACATCGAAGACTGCCTCGCCGGGTAACGGTCTGCCCGCGGGGCTGCTTTGTCGAGCAAAAGGAAAAATCATGTTTGAACTCAACGGACGCAAAGCGCTGATCACCGGCGCTTCGGGTGGCATCGGCGAAGAGATTGCGCGCGTGCTGCATGCCAACGGGGCCATTGTCGGACTTCACGGAACGCGCGTCGAGAAGCTGGAGGCACTAGCCGCCGAACTCGGAACCAACGCACATATCTTTCCGGCAAATCTTTCCGACCGTGATGAGGTCAAGGCTCTGGGCGACACGGCGGAAGCAACGCTCGACGGCGTCGATATCCTGGTCAACAATGCCGGCATCACCAAGGACGGGCTCTTCGTCCGCATGAGCGATGAGGACTGGGATTCGGTGATCAAGGTCAACCTCACCGCCGTTTTCAACCTCACCCGGCAACTCACGCACCCGATGATGCGGCGGCGCGGCGGGCGCATTATCAACATAACCTCTGTCGTCGGTGTAACCGGCAATCCCGGGCAGGCCAACTATTGCGCATCGAAGGCCGGGATGATCGGCTTCTCCAAATCGCTGGCCGCCGAGATCGCGCCGCGCAACGTGACGGTAAACTGCGTTGCGCCCGGATTCATTGAATCGGCCATGACGGAAAAGCTGAACGACAAACAGAAAGACGCCATTATGGGCGCCATTCCCATGAAGCGCATGGGAACGGGCGCGGAGGTCGCTTCGGCCGTTGCCTATCTGGCATCGGACGAAGCCGCCTACATCACCGGGCAAACCATTCACGTCAATGGCGGAATGGCCATGATCTGATGGGGCTTTCCGGCGAATTCGATGTTTCTCGGCAACTTTGGCGGCGTTGGACGCTTACCCGGGAAAATTCAGGCTTTGCGGCTGGCATAAACCGTGTTAAGGCCCGCAACCAATGCAGTCTGGAGCCTGCCGGCCAGGACAGCAGGGTCCGGCAAGCCGGGAAATCCACAGGGCTCGCTTTTTGACGGGCCGGGTGCGCCGAATTATAAGGCGCTGGAACTTGATTGAGTGACTGCATGCCGCTATCCAAGGCATTGCAAAAGGATAAGGGTCGAGGATAACGACATGAGCGATATCGCAGAACGCGTTAAGAATATTGTTGTCGAGCATCTTGGCGTCGACGCCGAGAAAGTATCGGACGGCGCGAGCTTCATTGATGATCTTGGTGCCGATTCTCTCGACACGGTCGAGCTTGTCATGGCGTTCGAGGAAGAATTCGGTGTCGAAATCCCCGACGATGCCGCCGACACCATCCTGACTGTGGGGGATGCGGTCAAATATATCGAGAAAGCTCAAGCCTGAGTTCAATCCCCGGGGCTGCCCAGCTCCCGCGCAGCCAGAACGGCATGTGGACCTTCGATCACACAAACGATATGCGCCAGCCCGGGAGATTTCCGGGCTGTTTGGTTGTTATGACCGCGGTGTCTCGATTGGTCGGGGTACGGAAAGCGGCGGGCGCTAAGGCGCTGTTATGAGGACAGGAACAGCATGAGGCGTGTAGTCATCACGGGAATTGGTATGGTTTCTCCTCTCGGCAACGGCGCCGAGGTGACCTGGGAGAGGCTGGTGGCCGGCGGCAACGCGGCCGATCGGATCAGGGAATTCGAGACCGAAGACCTTGCTGCGAAAATTGCCTGCCGGATTCCGGTCGGTGACGGCAGCGACGGCACGTTCGATGCCGACGCTCACATGGAGCCGAAGGAACAGCGCAAGGTCGATCCGTATATTACCTATGCCATGGCCGCGGCCGATCACGCGCTTGAAGATGCCGGATGGAAACCCGAGAGCGACGAGGACCAGATCGCCACCGGCGTCATGATCGGTTCGGGTATCGGAGGGCTGCAGGGCATTGTCGATGCCGGCGAGACACTGCGTGACAGAGGGCCGCGCCGTATCTCTCCGTTCTTCATCCCGGGCAGGCTTATCAACCTGGCCGCCGGCCAGGTCTCGATCCGCCACAAGCTGCGCGGGCCGAACCACTCCGTGGTGACCGCATGTTCCACCGGTGCGCATGCGATCGGGGACGCCAGCCGGCTGATTGCCCTCGGCGATGCCGATGTCATGGTCGCCGGCGGGACCGAATCGCCCATCTGCCGCATTGCAATGGCCGGATTTGCGGCCTGCAAGGCGCTCTCGACGGGCTACAATGACGATCCGAAGAGTGCATCGCGCCCCTATGACGAGGCGCGCGACGGTTTTGTCATGGGCGAGGGCGCCGGCGTTGTCATCCTGGAAGAACTGGAACACGCCAGGGCCCGTGGCGCCAAGATCTATGCTGAAGTCATCGGCTACGGGCTTTCCGGCGACGCGTTCCATATTACCGCGCCGTCCGAGGACGGCGATGGCGCCTATCGATGCATGCGATCCGCCATGAAGCGCGCCGGCGTCTCGGCTGCCGACATCGACTATATCAACGCCCACGGAACGTCGACCATGGCCGACACGATCGAGCTCGCGGCGGTGGAACGGCTCGTTGGCGATGCCGCCTCGGGTATATTGATGTCGTCGACAAAATCCGCCATCGGTCACCTGCTGGGTGCCGCGGGCGCTGTCGAGGCGATTTTCTGCACGCTCGCCATCCGGGACAATATCGCGCCGCCGACGCTCAACCTCGACAATCCCTCCGTCGAGACCGCGGTCGACCTTGTGCCGAAAGCGGCGCGTGAGCGCGAGATCAACGTTGCATTGTCGAATTCCTTCGGATTCGGGGGCACCAACGCTTCGCTGGTGCTGAGGAATTTCGAGGAATAAAATGACACGGAATTGAAGCGGGCTGCCATCTGTTGCCATATTCATGTCCATAGTGGCGGATTGTGGCTGGATACGCGAATTGGGGTAGGTTGTGAGTGACGGCAATATATCTGACGATCAGGACGGCTTCGGCCGGTCCAGGTCCAACGGTCCCATCATTCCGCAGTCGGCAAGGCAGGCGCTGAAGCCCGAGGAGGCGCCGCAACCGCCGAAACGATCCAAGCGCGCGCGCAGCCAGTTTGTCGTTTTCCTCAACTTCATAATGTCGTTTGTGGTCATTTTGACCCTGGCCGCGGCCGGGGCGGTTTATTTTGGCAAGATCAAGTTCGACGGCGAAGGCCCGCTGGCGCGCAACACCTATGTGCTGATACCGGAAGGCATAGGCGTCAGCAGGATCGCAACCATACTCCAGCGCCGCGAAGCCATCGACAGCGCGACGATCTTCAGGTTCGGCGTCAGCGCCTACATGCCGAACGACACGCTCAAGGCCGGCGAGTATGAGATCAAGGCCGGCGCCTCGATGCGCGAGATCATGGAATTGCTGCGGTCCGGCAAATCCATTCTGCACTCGGTGACAATCGCCGAGGGCCTGACCGTGGAGCAGATTTTCGAGCGTCTCGCCCGCAACCAGGAACTGACCGGCGATCTGCCGCAGGAAATGCCGCTTGAGGGGTCGTTGCGGCCGGAGACGTACAAATTCACGCGCGGCACGACCCGCGCCGAGATCGTTGAGCAGATGCGCGCCTCTCAGGAAGCGCTGGTCAATCAGATATGGGCGCTGCGCAATCCGGACCTGCCCATCGAGACCAAGGAAGAGTTCGTCACGCTCGCCTCGATCGTCGAGAAGGAAACGGGACGGGCGGACGAGCGCACGATGGTTGCCTCCGTCTTCATGAACCGTCTCGAGCGCGGCATGCGCCTGCAGAGCGATCCCACCATCATCTATGGAATTTTCGGCGGAAAGGGCAAGCCGTCCGACCGGCCGATATACAAGTCGGATATCGAGAAACCGACCGCCTACAACACCTATGTCATCAACGGCCTGCCGCCCACGCCGATCGCAAATCCCGGACGTGCGGCGCTCGAGGCCGTTGCGCGGCCATCGCGCACCAACAATGTTTACTTCGTTGCGGACGGAACCGGCGGTCATGTCTTCGCGGAAACGCTGGACCAGCACAACCGCAACGTCCGACGCTGGCGCCAGATCGAGGCGGAACGCGCCAAACAGAAAGAACAGGCGGCTGAATAGGTGCAAGAGGCCGCCCGCAAGTGCATTGGGTAGCGCACGGGGGATGCCGGCGTGACACTACAATCGATGACGGGCTATGCCCATCAGGAAGGGACGCATCAGGCGCTGCGCTGGACGTGGGAAATGCGCAGCGTCAACGGTCGCGGACTGGATGCGCGCATCCGGGTGCCGACCGGCTTCGAGCGGCTGGAAGAGGCGATCAGGGAAAAACTGGCCGCGGCATTCGGCC
>NZ_CFHWAF010000108.1:0-14261 GCF_984452065.1 Hoeflea sp.
AAGCTAAGGCATCGGCTTCTGCACAAACGCTGAAGGGCCGCGGCAAGGGACCCGTTCACCATGGCACGCATTCTTGTTCTGGGCGGCGCGCATATCGACCGGCGCGCGACGATAGACGGCGAAACCGTTCCCGGCGCCAGCAATCCGGGCCGCTGGCATGAGGAAGCCGGCGGCGGCGGCTTCAACGCGGCACGTATCCTGGCAAGGCTGGACAACCACGTATTGATGGTGTCGGTGCGCGGCGGCGACGCGGCCGCCGAGGTGGTCGCCGCCGCTGTCGAGGCCGCCGGCATTGTCGACATGGCGCAGGTCTTCCTCGACCGCAGAACCCCGAGCTATTCGGCCATCCTGGAGGCCGACGGCAATCTGCATATCGCCGTCGCCGACATGGAACTCTATGACCGCTTCGTTTACCGACAGCTCTCGCGCAAATCGATACGCGAGGCGGTCGCCGCGGCCGATCTCGTGCTGTGCGACGCCAACCTGCCGGAAGCGACTGTCGGCGCCCTTGCCCGCATGACATCGCAGGGCGGCACGTCACTGGCGGCAATCGCCATCTCGCCGGCCAAGGTCGGCAAGCTGACCCCGGCATTTGCCGATCTTTCGGTGGTGTTCATGAACGCGGCCGAGGCCGCCGCGCTTTGCGGCGGGGATACGGAGCCGGATCGCTGGCCGCACGAATTGCGCCGTGCCGGCATTGCGCGCGCCGCCATCTCCCGCGGCAAGGACCCGCTGATCGCCTATGAGGACGATGACGTCTTCCAGATCGAGCCGTCGCCGGTCGCGGCCGTCGTGGACGTCACCGGCGCCGGCGACGCATTGGCGGCAGCGAGCCTTCACGCCCATCTGGCCGGACGCGGTTTCCGCGATGCGCTGCGCTTCGGCGTTGCGGCGGCGGGACTGACGATCCAGTCGCGGGAGGCCGCACCCGCCCATCTCGATATTCACCGGATCACGGAAATCCTCGATGAAGTCCCGCCGGCTCAGCCGTTTCCGTAACGATACCTCCCAGCAACGAGTTCAGACATGACCGACGCAGCCTTCCCGATGATTTTCTCCGCCGAGGTCCGCGACGCGCTCGACACCGGCAAACCCGTCGTCGCGCTTGAATCGACCATCATCACCCACGGCATGCCCTGGCCCGGCAATCTGGAGATGGCGCGCGGCGTGGAGGATATTATCCGCTCGAAAGGAGCGGTCCCGGCGACGATTGCCGTCATGGACGGGCAACTGAACATCGGGCTTGAGGACACGGCGCTTGAGGCACTGGCGCAGCGTCCCGACGCTTTGAAAGTATCGCGGGCGGACCTTCCCTTCGCCGTGGCGACCGGTCGGACCGGTGCGACGACGGTCGCCGCGACGATGATCGCGGCGGCTCTCGCCGGTATCGGCGTTTTCGCCACCGGCGGCATCGGCGGCGTTCATCGCGGCGCCGAAACGGATTTCGACATATCCGCCGATCTCGAGGAACTGGCGCGCACGCCGGTCATCGTGGTTTCCGCAGGCGCCAAGGCCATCCTCGACATTCCCAAGACACTGGAAGTCCTGGAAACGAAGGGCGTTCCGGTGGTGACCTTCGGCGCCGACGAACTGCCTGCTTTCTGGTCCCGTGCGTCCGGGATCGCAAGCCCGCTGCGGCTCGACAGCGCCGATGATGTCGCCCGGTTCCAGGCGACGCGGGCAGCCATGGGCATGGGAGGCGGCATGCTGGTTACAAATCCGGTGCCGCAGGAGGACGAAATACCGGCTGAGGAGATGGAAGCCCATATCGCTCAGGCCCTTGGCCGGGCCCGCGCCGAAGGCATTACCGGAAAGGAGGTAACACCGTTCCTCCTGTCCGAGATACTGAGGATGACCGACGGCCGTAGCCTTGCGACGAACATCGCCCTTGTCCGCAACAATGCCGGTCTGGCCGCAAGGATCGCGAATGCTCTGGCAAAAGGCTGACCTCAGCAGCCGATCCTAGAGTATCCATTTTGGTCAAGTGATCTATTTGGCCCACATTCTGTTGTCTCTCAGGAGAGCATTGGCGAGGACGACGAGCTTCCGCATGACGGCGGTGATGGCGACCTTTGGCCGGCCACAGCCGGCCGGACACCGGGCTAACTCAGCGGAACAATCTGGATTTCCACACGCCGGTTCTGCGCCCTGCCCGCCTCTGTCGCATTGCTCGCGATCGGCCGCTCCTCGCCAAAGCCGGTGACATACATGCGGCGGCGGTCGATCCCCTGCGCCGAAAGATATGTCGAGACCGACTGCGCCCGGCGCTGCGACAGGTCGAGATTGTACTGCGCCGAGCCGGTCGAATCCGTATAGCCGTAGACGTCGATCAGCGTCTGGTTGAACTTCGAAAGCACGATGGCCACCGAATTCAGCGTCGCAAAGAAGCTCGGATCGATCTGCGCCTGGTTGAGGGCGAAGGTTACGTTGGACGGCATGTTCAGGATCAGGTTGTTGCCGTTCCGGGTCACCGAAACGCCGGTGCCCTGCAACTGCGCACGCAATTCGGCTTCCTGGCGGTCCATATAATTGCCGATCGCGCCGCCGGCCAGCAGACCAAGACCCGCTCCCACAAGCGCGTTGCGGCGGTCGTTGCCGCCGGCAAGAAGGCCGAGACCGGCGCCCGCGGCCGCGCCGAGAGCAGCCCCGCCCGCGGTGCGCGAAACGCGCGGCTCGCCCGTATAGGGATCAGTCGTCGTACAGGCGGCAAGGAATGTCCCTGCCATCATTGCGACCGCGATTTTCTTGTACATTCGATATTCCCCCGTCCAAGGTGAATTAAAAAGTGATCAGGCTTCAATCGGAATATTGCGGCGCCATTGTGGTCGACCACGCAAATGACGTCTTTGTGTGCCGACCGGCACGATCACTGACGCCGCACCGATGTTCGAATCGTTTCACCCATTGTTACAGTCAATTCACGCTCAGCGCCACGATTGTCAGCTGTCGATCACTTCCTTGATGGCGGTGGCAAGCTGCTTGAGCGAAAACGGCTTCGGCAGGAAACCGAACTGCGCATTCTCAGGAAGGTTCTTGGCAAACGCATCTTCCGCGTAGCCGGAAACGAAAATGAACTTCATGTCCGGATACTCCTTGCGCAATTCGCGAAGCAGGGTCGGTCCGTCCATCTCGGGCATCACGACATCGGAGACGACAATATCGACACCGCCGTCCAGTTCCTGGATGACTTCGAGCGCCTCGACGCCGGAACCGGCTTCGTGAACCGTGTAGCCGCGCGTTTCCAGCATTCTTTTGCCGCCGCGCCGTACAGCTTCCTCGTCCTCGACAAGCAGCACCGTCGCCGATCCGGTGAGGTCCCGCGGTTGCGCCGCGCCGTTCGCCTGGCTGTCCTTCTTTCCCGCCTTCCCCGCGGGTACCTCTATCGCGGCCTCACTTGCTTCGACCGCCTCTTCCACTTCCGTATGCCGCGGCAGATAGATCCGGAACGTGGTGCCCTTGCCCAATTCCGATTCAGGATAGATATAGCCGCCTGACTGCTTGATGATCCCGTACACCATGGACAGCCCGAGGCCGGTTCCCTTGCCGACGTCCTTGGTGGTGAAGAAGGGCTCGAAGATCTTGTCCATGAGATCGGGCGCTATGCCCGTACCCTCATCCTCGACCGCGATCATGACATAGTCGCCCGCTTCCATGCCGCGATTGTTGAGCGCGGCCACCTCATCGCTTTCCACGTTGGATGTGCGGATTTTGACGGTGCCGCCATCGGGCATGGCATCGCGGGCATTGACCGCCAGATTTATGATGACCTGCTCGAATTGGCCAAGGTCGGTTTTGACCGGCCACAGATCCTTGCCGTATTCCACGTCAAGCTTCACATGCGTGCCGGTCAGCCGGTCGACCAGCATGCGCAGGTCGCCGATGACATCGGTCATGGAAAGAACGGTCGGCCGCATGGTCTGCTTGCGCGAAAAGGCCAGCAACTGCCGCACAAGCACGGCTGCGCGATTGGCGTTGCGCTTGATTTCCATCAGGTCGGCAAAACTGGCATCGGATGGCCTGAGCGACAGGAGCAGATGGTCGGCCGAAAGCAGGATGGCAGTCAGCACATTGTTGAAGTCGTGCGCAATGCCGCCGGCCAGCGTTCCCACCGCATTCATCTTCTGCGTTTCGGCCATCTGTGCCTCGAGCGCCTTCTGCTCGGTTGTTTCGACCGCATAGATGATGGCGGCCTCGTCGCTGTCGCCGTCATCGACGACGGCGGTCACGTAAAAACGGAAAAACCGCTCATCGTCTGCCGCATGCCTGCTGTCGACCGGCGCGATATCGCCCTGCCCGCGGGCCGCCGCCTCAAGCGCCGAGGCAAAGACGCCGCGGTCAGCCTCGTGCACGACATTCTCGAACAGCGTTCCCTTCTCCAGATCGTCGCGGGCAACGGCGCCGGAGAACATTTTCAGGAACGGTGCGTTGGTGCGGATGATCTTGCCCTTGCCGTCGACGGAGGCGATCGCCATCGGCGTATTGTTGAAAAAGCGGGTGAAGCGCATTTCCGCCGCCGCCGACTCCGCCGGGCTGGCGCCCTCGCCGCTTTTTAGGAGGACAATGGTGCGGCTTTCGCCGGGTGCTCCGTCCCGTGCCGCACTGACCCGGTGCACCAGACGCACCGGCATGCTTTTGCCGTCACGGCGCAACATATCGAGATCAAGCGTCGCGGTCCGGTCCAGACCGGGCGCGGCATGCACCGATTCAATCAGCGCCATGCCCTCACCGGCGATGAGGTCGCCAAGGGCGATCGATCCCGGCGTGAACCGGGTCAGATCCAGGCCGATCCAGGCGGCAAGCGTCGCATTGATATAGACGATCTCGCCGTCGCGCCCCGTCGACATGAAGCCCGCCGGCGCATGATCGAGATAATCGATCGCGTGTTGCAGTTCACGGAAGAACTGCTCCTGATCCTCCCGCTCCGCCGTAATGTCGGAAAGCTGCCAGGAATGCAGCAATTCGGCCGATTTGCCGACCTCGAGCGGTCGCGCCCTGAGGCGATACCATCGCGGCCCCTCAAGCGGGTCGCTGACGCCGCTGAGATTTTTCAGCAGCCTGAATTCCTCCTGGCCTTCCTTGCCCTCGCGGATTGTGTTTGTCAGGCGATAGACCGCCTCAGCGGCCTGGCTGTCACGCGACATGATCGCTTCGATGGACCTGACATCGCCCGGACCGGTCGCGCCGACGAGTTCGGCATAGGCGCGGTTGGCGTAGACAACCCGCCCCTTGTCATCGGTGACCACCGTGCCCTCGGGGTGGCCGTCGATGAATATGCGCGCAAGCAGGTCGTCTCCCGGGCGCGGCATGATCTGCACGAAGCCGATGACGGAGGAAACGAGGTAGAAGATGCCGATCATCGCCAGCATGCCCAAAAGGCCAAGTCCCAGATTGGTGTTGACCCTGCTTTCCAGATAGACAAATGCCGCCGCCGCACCGACCAGCACAACCGCCAGTACAATCAGACGGATAACCGTATCGGGCTTGGAATGCCGGTCGACGATGGGCGTCGGATAATTCGCCGGCTGGTTCTCTCGCGCCATAAAGCGTCCTCTTGAAGCGAGAATGATTCCCCTCGAAGCTGAATATCCTGTTTGGACCACATTCGCGCGCACAATGAAAGGGAGCGCCAGCCTCGCCCCGCGCCTATACACTGCGAAAAGGCCCCGTTGCGCCTTCCAGGGCAGGAAAAGACCAAAAATGCCTCAAATATCGCGCATTTCATATGTACCCACAGGATTCGGAACCGTGCGCTTGCATGCGTTTCGATCGGCCTCTACCCTCTTTATTATGCGGTCGATCGCAGCGACTCGCCGCAACGGGCCAGACACAGGGGCAGTATTTCAATATGGGTGATGCGCTTATCGGCACGGACGGAATGTCCCTTTACTCAATGATCGCGATCGGTGTGGTGATCGTCGCCGCCATAGCCGTCATCGTGTGGAATCTGCAGCGGCGCGGCCACATGGCGTTCATGCGCGGCGGCACGAACCGACAGCCCCGCCTGGCGATTCTCGACGCCGCTGCCGTCGACGCGCGCCGCAGGCTTGTCCTCATTCGTCGCGATAATGTTGAGCATCTGGTCATGATCGGCGGACCGAGCGACATCGTTGTCGAGCGCGGCATCAACCGCTCGGCGGCACGGGGGGGCCAGCAGGAGAGCGCCGCGGCGCACGGGCCCGGTCCGGCCGCCCGGCCAGCCAAACAAAAGCCGCCGCAGCCGAAGGCGCCGCCAAAGCCGCCCGCATCCGAACCGCCCGCATCCGAACCGATTGCGACGAAACCGCTGAATATTCCGGCGCCGAAGACCGAAGAACCGCCAGTGCCCCCGAAACCGCCCGTCGCAGCCGAGCCCAAAGACAAAAGACCCGCGCCGCAACCGCCGGCAGCCGCGGCAAAGCCCAAAGGCGAAAAACCGCCTGTACCGGCGTCTCAAATACTCGGCGGACCTGCAGGTCCCGCGGCCGCGGCCGTCGCGGCCATTGCCGCGACTCAAACGGCAGACACGAAAAAGGACGAGGAAGCGATCGCCGCGGAGCTTGAGGACGCACTCGAAGCTGCGCGCGAACTCGTCATGCCGGACCCCGGACCGGTACCGGCTCCTCCGCCCGAGGAACCGCCCCTGGTCGACGTGGCCGCAATGCCCGCCAAAGCGTCCCCGTCGATACCGGATGCCGCACCGGAGAACCCGTCCCAGCCCGTTTCAAATGACGTGCCGGGCCCGTCACCGGCAATCACGGCCGACGATCTGATCGCGGATTTCGACAAGGTCCTGGAAGCCGAAATCAGCAAGTCCGAACGGGATATGATCGAGACCAAGGCCCCGGAGGTGGACGAGATCGCGCCTGTTCCCGAGCCCGAGCCCGCGGCAAACACGCCATCGGCATCACTCGAAGATGAAATGAAAAAACTGCTGGGTGACCTGACGGTCAAGCATTGACCTGGAACGGGTGTGCGGCTGATACACTCCGCCGCCGGCAAACGTCTTAGAGCATCGGGCGATCATATTGAACCATTTCAGCACGCAAAACGGTGCCCTCGGGCTATTCGTCCCGATAAACCTTTTCGCGGCGCTCGTGGCGCTCCTGCGCTTCGATGGAGAGCGTCGCAATCGGTCGTGCATCCAGACGCTTCAGGCTGATCGGCTCGCCTGTTTCCTCGCAATACCCGTAAGTACCCTCGTCAAGTCTGCGCAAAGCCGCATCGATCTTGGAAATCAGCTTGCGTTGGCGGTCCCTTGCCCGCAGTTCGATGGCACGGTCGGTTTCCGATGAAGCCCGGTCTGCTATGTCAGGATGATTGGCGCTGTCTTCCTGGAGATTTCCGAGCGTCTCGCGCGCCTCGCGCAAGATCTCGTTTTTCCAGGCATTCAGTTTGGCTCTGAAATAGGCACGCTGCTTTTCATTCATGAATTCCTCGTCATCGGAGGGAACATAGGAACCAAGATCGATCATCTCACTCATTGTGATGCCTCAGTCGCAGTGCTTTTGGAGCGTGTGTATATCTACACCGCCACCAGCTTACAAGCGCGAATTCAGCCGACGGGTGAGATTTTATTGGCTCGAAACTACAATACAAAGCGTCACGAGAACAAAATAAATGTCGCAATAATGTCATATATAAATATGGGATATATTTGCTTATTTGTTTTAGTCTCGCACGACCGAAGAATAACAGGTTAAGCAAGCGCAAGGCAGGACGCTTCGCCGGCATCGGCACAAAAGCGCCCGTATTTCGAAGCTGCACGACACCGTGCGACGGCATCGCACGGGACAACGGCCTGCGATATTCGTCACGCCTCTCGCATCAACCGCGGAATGATGCTTAATATGGCCGCAGCGCCGCACGCATGCGGCCTTGGGAGACAGCTTTCGCATATGGGCAAACCTTCTTCACCGCCTGCAACGATTTATCTGCTGCGTCATGCCCATGCCGCCTGGGCGCATCCGGGACTGAGGGATTTCGACCGTCAACTGGATGAAAGGGGCATGGAGGATGCCAACCTCGTCGGCCATGCGTTGGCCCGTCTGGAACAGCAGCCCGCCGCGGTGGTGTGCTCCACGGCGGCGCGATGCCGTCAGACCAGTGAAATCGTGGTGTCCCACCTGCGGCAAACGCCCGAAATCCATTATACCGACGCGCTCTACAACGACGACCACAGGCGTTACATTGACCTGTTGTCGCAACTCACAGAGTCTCCCGCCATGCTGGTCGGCCACAACCCGATGATGGAAGATACGCTGCGCTCCTTAAGCGTCACCGCCGATGACGACGCGGCGGAAAGGATGCAAAAGGGCTACCCGACCGCCGGGCTTGCGGTCTTGCGGTTCCAGACCGGATTTGCGGATATTCGAGCCGGCGGCCACCTTGAGGAATTCCTGTTCCCCAAGCGGCTCAGGAAGAAAGCACGCAAGGTCCACGGTTAGGCCGTAGCAACCCTTTGCGACAGGAAAAACTCGTAAACATCTGATCCAATAATAAAAACGTCATTGGAGATCTGTCCGTACCATCGCGCGTTCCGAGCGGCCGCGCGCCTCGAAGCGCTTGAATCCGCTGCCGGGGACTTCTTATATGCGGGCGGACGATCACTCTGGAGAGCGAGTTTTGGCCGCAGTTCTTTCGCGCATCTCCGACGAAGCGCTCATCACCGTCGACAATCTGCTCGACCGGGCCGGCGGCCTGCTGCGCCCGACGCTCCGGCTCGGGGTCACCGGCCTGTCGAGAGCCGGCAAAACCGTCTTCATCACGACCCTTGTCCACAATCTCATTCACGGCGGCCGTCTGCCGCTTTTCAAGGCGCAGCGAAGCGGGCGCATAGCGTCGGCCTATCTGGAGCCCCAGCCGGATGACGGCGTACCGCGTTTCCAGTACGAGGATCATGTCAGGGCGCTGGTTGACGAACGGCTCTGGCCGCAGTCGACCCGGGCCATTTCCGAGTTGCGGCTGACGATTGACTATGAGTCGGCGAGCGCCTGGAACAGGCTGCTTTCGCCGGGCAAACTCTCCATCGACATCATCGATTATCCGGGGGAATGGCTGCTCGATCTTCCCTTGCTCAATCAGGATTATCGGGCATTCAGCGACAATGCCGTTGCGCTCGCCCGGTCTCCGGCGCGCGCGGATCTTTCGCGCCAGTGGCTTGAGGAAGCAGCCAGGCAGAACATCCGGTCACCGGCGGACGAATCCGTTGCCCGCGCGAGCGCCGACCTGTTTGCCGGTTACCTGCGCGCCTGCCGCAGCGATGAACGCGCTTTGTCCACACTGCCGCCGGGCAGGTTTCTCATGCCGGGCGATCTTGAGGGTTCCCCCGCCCTCACCTTCGCACCCCTGCCGGATCTTCCGGACGGCTCTGCGCCGTCCGGCTCGCTTTGGGCGATGATGGATCGGCGGTTTGAGGCTTACAAATCACTGGTCGTCAAACCGTTCTTCCGCGAGCATTTCGCACGCCTGGACCGGCAGATCATCCTTGTCGACGCCATGCAGGCCATGAATGCCGGCCCGGAGGCCATCCAGGACCTTGAGCGCGCGCTGGTCGACATCCTGTCCTGCTTCCGGCCCGGCCGCAACAATCTGCTGACATCGCTGATCTCACGCCGCATCGACCGTGTCCTCATCGGAGCGACGAAAGCCGATCACCTGCATCATGAAAGCCATGACCGGCTGGAGGCGATCGTCCGCAGAATTGTCGATAAGGCCATGCGCCGCGCCGGCTACGAGAAAGCGGACATTGAAGTCATCGCCATGGCGGCCGTCCGTGCAACACGCGAGGCGAGCGCAAAACGCGGCAAGGAAAACCTGCCGCTTATCGTCGGAACGCCGATGCAGGGCGAGCGGATCGACGGCGAGACATTCGACGGAAAGACCGAAACCGGCATTTTTCCGGGTGATCTGCCGCAGGACGCGGACGCCTTCTTCAGGCAAATCCGGAAAAGGACGGCGAAGTCCGCGCCGCCCTTGAATTTCGTCCGGTTTCGTCCGCCGCGCCTTGAGCGAACCGCTGAGGGAATGACCCTGTCGCTCCCCCACATCAGGCTGGACCGGGCATTCGAATTCCTGTTTGGAGACTGGCTCGCATGACCGGCGGAAACCGCAAGCCGGCGGCCTTCAAGGTCGACGATCGGAAGTCCTCGCCCAAAAACGGCAGCGCGGCGGCCAGATCGCGCAAACCGGGCGCGGTAACAAAAGGCATCGAATTCAGCGATGACATCGCCGATCCGTTCACGGATCACGACGCCGAGCTGGCGGAGACACTGACCCCGGACATTGCAAAGCCCCGTAGTCGGCGCCTGTCATTCGGAAAAATCGCCGCGAGCGCGCTCGGGCTGTTGTTTTCACTCGCATTTGCCGTATGGCTCGACGGTCTCATCGGTGCCTATTTCCAGCGCTCCGCCTGGCTCGGCTGGACCGCAACCATCCTGACGGCCATCGCCGTTGCCGCGCTTGCGGGCCTCGCCATACGCGAGATACGCGCGCTGGCGCGCCTGGGCGCTGTTCAAACGATCCGCGAGGCAAGCGAAGCCGCAAGGCTGGAAAAGAACCCGGCCAAGGCAAGGGCGGTTCAAAGGCGGCTCATGTCACTGTTTTCCGGCCGGCCCGAAACGGCCCGGGCGCGCAGGCAGTTAAAGGATCTCGATGGCGAAATCATCGACGGGCCGCACCTTGTCGAGCTCATCGAAACGCAGTTGCTCGGGCCGGTCGACCTTGAAGCACGGCGCCTGATCGTCAACGCCTCAAAGCGCGTCTCCGTTGTCACCGCTCTGAGCCCGCGCGCGCTGCTGGATATCGGCTACGTGCTTTACGAAGCGGTGCGTCTCATACGCGGCATCGCCCTGCTTTACGGCGGACGGCCCGGCACGCTGGGCGCCATCCGCCTGACCCGCAATGTCATCGCCCATCTTGCGGTGACCGGATCGATGGCGATGGGTGACGGCGTGATCCAGCAGCTGATGGGACACGGCCTCGCCAGCAAACTGTCGGCCCGGCTTGGCGAGGGGGTGATCAACGGGCTGATGACGGCGCGCATCGGGATTACAGCGGTGGATTTGTGCCGGCCGATGGCATTTCACAGTCTGAAACGGCCCGGAATCGGCGAATTTGTCGGCGATCTGACCCGTCAGGCGACGGGCACCAGGAACAAAACGGACAATGAATCGGCTTGAAGAACCGATGCCTATGAAGGTTGGCCGACACCCGCGCAGCATTCGCGTGTGAGGAAATCGACGAGGCCGGTCATCCGGTCGTAATTGGCGTAGTTGCGGATTTCCCGCCCAAACCGCTTCTGCTGGACAAGCCCGACATCCACCAGGGCGGAGAGATGATGGGCCAGGGTCGACGGCGGAATTTCGAGATGCAGCCCTATGTCGCCCACATTCAGCCCGTCCTCACCTGCCCTGACGAGCAGTCGGAAGACGGCAAGGCGGGCCTCGTGACCAAGGGCGGAAAGCGATTTTGCGGCAACGAATTCGTCCATGAGGGGAACTTAGCGTGTCTCGTTCAAATGGAAACATTTGATGGCGGAAAATCGGTTCATTCGGCAAGGCGCGATGCGCACCGCCGTTGGCGGCCGTATCCGCATGTGATTTCGTCTTTGCTGGCCCCTCTGCTACAATCCCGACTCATTTCAACCGGCAATTAACCATTCCGGTTGATGTTGGGGTGTCGTAATTTGCTTCAGGCTGGATCATGTTCTTTCGTTTGTCCCTGACCGCATGTGTGCTGCTTGTCTCCGGGTTTTTGTCTGCATCATGGGCGGGGCCGAAGGACAAGGTGTTTTTCGATTCCGTCTCCGGCATATGGCGAGGCCCGGGAGAAATCATTGCCGGCAAATATAAGGGCACAAAGTTCCACTGTCGCTTCAATGGCGCACCGTCAGCGGAGCACGCGGTCGGTGTCGCCATGGACGGTCATTGCCGGGTCGGCATCTTCTCGCAGAAGATGACCGCAATCATCGGTGATCGCGGCGGCAGGTATTCCGGCACCTTCCAGGACGGTGCCGATGGCGAGGGGCTTGACCTTATCTCCGGCAGGGTCAGCGGCAACAAGATCGTCGTCGGCCTCAACCGCAAGAAACTCAACGGTGCCATGGTCGCGCATCTTGAGGAGCCCGACGTGATGAATGTGACGATTTCGGTCAAGGTCCGCGAACGGCTGATCCCCGTTATCGGCATGACCCTGTCACGTGACCGCAAGGTCGGCGCATCCCGATCTCAGCAACAGGATCATCTGCGGTAACCTGATCCGGCTTTCAAAGCCACCAGTCGCCATCTTCGCTTACCGCCTCGATACCGGCGCCGTCGGCCTGCCGGGCCCACTCGGAAACGGTTTTGCCGGAAACCTTCAGATCAGGCGCGATATCGAGCAGCGGCAGCAGCACAAACGCACGTTCATGCATATGGGGATGCGGAATGGTCAGTCCCTGCTCCCGAACGGACCGGTCTGAATAGGTCAGCACATCTATATCGATAATGCGCGGGCCCCACCGCTCGCGCCGTTCGCGCTTGAGCGTCCGCTCCACCCCGAGGCAAACGTCCAGAAGCGCGTGCGGCTGCAGATCCGTCTCAACCAGAGCACAACCGTTGAAGAACCAGTCCTGATCGGTCTTGCCCCAGGGCGGTGTCCTGTAGAGCCGCGACACGGCACGCACATCGACGCTTTCCATCTGGTCAAGCAGCCGCAGGGCCGACGACATGCTCGCCCTGGGATCGCCGATATTGCCTCCAAGGCCGAGCGCCGAATTAATCCGAGACATATTCGACACGGACCTCGACATGATCGAAAACGCCGGCGATGGGCGCGCCCGGTTTGCGGATCGTCACCAGGACCCGTCGAATGGCCGCAAATTCGCTGCAAAGCGCCCGGCCGATACGATAGGCAAGTGCCTCGATGAGTTTGCAGCGCTCGCCGGTGACGATCTCCTGCAGGGCCGTGTGAACGGCGCCGTAGTCCAGGGTCTCGTCCGGGTTGTCCGTCTGCAGCGCGCCCGCGGACGAGACGTCCATATCGATATCGATGTGAAAACTCTGGCCCAACTGCGCCTCGGCCTCGAAAACGCCGTGCCGGGCAAAGAACACACAGTTCTTGAGGCTGATACTGTAGGTATCGCTCATGGTTCGGTCTCCGTTATCCGGCGGGCCAAAACGGCGTCAGCCATGGCCAGCGCATCCCTGTTTTTTGCAACATCATGAACCCTGAAGATCGCCGCGCCTTCAAGACGAAGCATTGCGGTGGTCGCCGCCGAGGCGACATCGCGGTGATCCTTGTCACGTCCGCTGACGGCGCCGATAAAACGCTTGCGGGACGTTCCGGCAATCAGCGGATACCCGAGGGCGTGAAGCTCGGAAAAGCGCGCCATCAACGCCACGTTCTCCTCCACGTCCTTGGCGAACCCGAAACCCGGATCGAGCACGATCGCATCCGGCGCGATACCGCCGGCGCGTGCAAAATCGAGCGATTGAAGAAGAAAGAGCGATTGATCTTCAATAACATCGTCAGCCTTTTGTCGTTCCCGGCCGGTGTGCATGATGCACACGCCGGCGCCGAGTTCCGCCGCCAGTTCCGCCATCTGCGGATCCCGCTGCAAGCCCCAGACATCATTGATGATATGCCCGCCCGCCTCTATGCCGAGCCGGGCGGTTTCGGCGCGGTAGGTATCGATCGAGATGACGGTGTCGCCGCGCTTCGACAGGGCCTCGATCACCGGCAGGACACGCGCCTGCTCCGTGGCGGCATCGACGGGATCGGCACCCGGCCGGGTGGATTCGCCGCCGATATCGATGATCGTCGCCCCGTCCTCGACCATACGCTCGCCCGCGCTGACGGCCGCCGCCGCGCCGGCAAACCGGCCGCCGTCCGAAAAGGAATCCGGAGTGACGTTCAAAATACCCATCAGATGGCCGCGCGGACCGAGTTCCAGTTCGCGTCCATGCGCCAGATGCCACACGCGGCGTGAGAACGGGTTTCGTCCGGCTGTCGTGGCTGCTTCGGCGAGGATCATGACAGCCGCGTCCTATCTTACGCCGAGCTTCTTCTGCAGACTGGTCGACGAGGTCGTGTACTGAAACACCACGCGCTCGTCCGGTCTGACGATACGCCGCGCCGCCTGCGCCATCAAAGCGGCTTCGTGAAAGCCGGACAGGATCAGCTTCAGCTTGCCCGGGTACCGGTTGATGTCGCCGTTTGCGAAGATGCCGGGCTCGTTGGTCTCGAAGTGTTCGGTGTCGACCGCAATCAGGTTTTCTTGAAGGTTGAGCCCCCATTCCGCAATG
>NZ_CFHWAF010000108.1:14271-15109 GCF_984452065.1 Hoeflea sp.
TCGTTGAGATTGAGCCCGAATTCCGCGACCGGTCCCAGCTTCATGGTCAGGCCGAAGAACGGCAGCATCCTGGTGCAGCTGAGCTCCTGCTCGCCGTCCGGGGACTTCAGAACCGCTGAATGCAGTTGGCCGTCCTCGCCATTGAGACCGGTGATCTGCCCCATCTCGAAGCCTATGTCGCCCTGATCGCGCATGGCGAACATCTTGTTGACGCTGTCGTCGGCTGCGCGAAATTGCGGCCTGCGGTGCACAAGCGTGACCGATCGGGCAACGGGTTGCAGGTTGAGGGTCCAGTCCAGCGCAGAATCGCCGCCGCCGACGATCAGAAGATCATGGTCCCGGAACTCCTCCATGCGCCGCACGGAGTAGTGCACGCTTTTGCCCTCGAACGCCTCTATGCCCGGTATGGGCGGCCGCTTGGGCTGGAACGAGCCGCCCCCGGCGGCTATGACGACCACCTTCGCCCGTATTCTCTCGCTCTCGTCGGTCTCGACCTCGAAGCATCCGTCATCCAGTTTTCGCAGAGCCGTGACCATGCGGTTGAAATGGAACTGCGGCGAGAACGGCCTGATCTGCTCCATCAGCTTGTCGGTCAGCTCCTGACCGGAGATAACGGGCCAGGCGGGAATATCGTAAATGGGCTTTTCCGGATAGAGCTCGGTGCACTGGCCGCCGGCTCGGTCGAGAATGTCGACGAGATGACATTGCAGGTCAAGAAGACCGAGCTCGAATACGGCAAACAGGCCGACCGGGCCGGCCCCCACGATAACGACATCCGTTTCCACGATTTCGCTCATCGGCCATCACCGATCTGTTGTTTCGACAAAGACGTGCTCTA
>NZ_CFHWAF010000109.1:0-15022 GCF_984452065.1 Hoeflea sp.
AGCGTCCAGTGTTTCCGTCAGGGAACCGATCTGGTTCACCTTGACCAGAATGGAGTTGGCGACACCCATCTTGATCCCGTCGCGAAGCCGGGCGGAGTTGGTGACGAACAGGTCGTCGCCCACCAATTGGCATGTGTCGCCGACAAGATCGGTCAGCGTTTTCCAGCCGTCCCAGTCATCCTCCGCCATGCCGTCCTCGATCGAGATGATCGGGTACTGACCGACAAGCTCGGCAAGATATTCCGCCATGGCGTCGGGCTCCAGGGTGCGCCCCTCGCCTTCCAGCACATAGTTTCCGTCCTTGAAAAACTCCGTCGAGGCGCAATCGAGCGCCACGAACATATCTTCACCCGGCGCATAACCGGCCTTTTCGATCGATTGCATAATGAAATCGAGCGCAGCCGGTGCGCTTTCCAGCCCGGGGGCAAAGCCGCCCTCGTCGCCGACATTCGTATTGTGCCCCTGTGCCGAAAGCTCTTTCTTCAATGTGTGGAACACTTCCGAACCCATGCGCACCGCATCGCGGATCGAACCGGCGCCGACCGGCATGATCATGAATTCCTGAAAATCAATCGGATTGTCCGCATGTTCGCCACCATTGATGATGTTCATCATCGGGACCGGAAGGACATGGGCGTTCGGGCCGCCGACATAGCGGTAAAGCGGCAGCCCCGCGGCCTCGGCCGCAGCCTTGGCGACCGCAAGCGATACGCCGAGGATCGCGTTGGCTCCAAGCTTGCTCTTGTTGGGCGTGCCGTCGAGATCGATCATGGCCCGGTCGATATGAATCTGGTTTTCCGCGTCGAGGCCGGCCAGGGCTTCGAGAATGGGGCCGTTCACGGCATCAACGGCCTTCTGCACCCCTTTACCCAGATAGCGCTGCCCGCCATCCCTCAATTCCACCGCCTCATGCGCGCCCGTCGAAGCGCCGGAAGGGACCGCCGCCCGCCCGAAAGAGCCGTCTTCGAGGAGAACATCAACTTCAACGGTTGGGTTGCCGCGGCTGTCGAGGATTTCGCGGCCGATAATGTCGACGATTGCAGTCATGTCACTGGTCCTTGTGGAGCGGAGTTGGACGTTCGGCTGCCGTTTTAGGCAAACGGGAAAAAAAGGCAATGACGAAGCGCGCCGCGCCGGGCATTCGACCAGGGCTCAAGCGGCTTCAAACGCGAAGAACGCTCCCTGACCCTCATGCTCGGGCACCACAAGCCTGCCGCCGACAAACGAAAAGGCAATTCCGTTTTGCTTCAGACGCTCCTCCAATGCGCCAAACCGCTCGGTGGCAAAGACAAGACCGCGCAGGCGCAACCCTCTGGCATGGGTCCCGCCCTCGACGCCGAAAAAGGATTTGAGCCCGGTGCCGTTGAGGGCAACGATAGACGCATTGCCCGCAGCGAGTTCGACGCCGAACGAATGGGCATTGACCTCTCTCTGGCCGGCGATTTCCTGCAACAGATATTGAAAGTCACTGGGGTTTTGTTCCGACAGGATCACCTGCCTTGTGGAAACAACGCCGTTTTCGTGCGCCTCAAGCATGGATTTGTCGACATCGGGCGGGTTCTTTCGCTCGCATGTGAAGAAGAAGACATCCGGCGCTCTCAGATCGGCGGCGAACGCCAGTTCGAAACCCGCCATGTCGCGCTTTCCGTCGGGCGTCTCGAACGGTCTTGAAAATTCGAGATTGAGACCGGTGCTGATACCGGCACGCAGAAACTGTCGGCGGTCCTCCTCGGCATTTTGCGTTCCCATCACAAGCGCCGAGCAGCCCTCCTCTCCGCGCCGGAAGCGGTAAGCCTGGTCGCGCGCCACAAACATGTTTCCGTCGAGCGCGGAGCGTTCGCACAGCTCGCGCTGGGCGACGGCCAACGGCTCCAGGAAGGTTCCATCACCAAAAAACACGCAGGCATTGGCCGTGCCGAAGGGATGATGTGCCTTCGGGGCCACCGTAAAACCCAATGCGTTCAAGCGTTGCCGCGCATTTTTCAGATCCGCTGTCGGCAGCACCACATGGTCCACCGGGCGTGGTCCCTCGACGTCCAAATCAGTCATTGAAAGTTCCCATTCGAAAGCCGTTAAACGATATCGGTTGCTGTATTTGCAGGAGCAACGGCGTGCGAACCGGTCGCGGCGCCAACGTCCACCATATCCGAGGAACGCAGCGCTTGGAATTGGATTCGCACGCGCCTGCGCTAGATATCGGCGGGCGCGCCCGCAGAATATGCTGCGATGTTTTTGACAATATAAAAGTGGGTGGCGCTGCGCTATAAACTGGGCGTACGCGAAAGGGATCATCTCAACCACCGATGCCGGACGAACGGATCAGAAGATGAATATTGCGAGCAGTAAGGAATCGGGGGAGCAGCCGACGGCGGAGACGGTGGTTGTACGCCTTGCAGGCGATTCCGGAGGCGGCATTCAGGTGATCGGTTCCCAGCTTGGTCTCGCCAGCGCAATGGCGGAAAACGATCTTGGCACATTCCCTGAATATCCCTCGGAGGTGCGGGCGCCGGTCGGAACGACCTACGGGGTGTCGGCCTACCAGGTGCACTTCGGCGGAAGGCCTATCAAGACCATAGGCGATGCAGCCGATATGCTGGTGGCTCTCAACCCGGCTGCGCTGAAAACCAATCTCGACACGTTGAAGAAGGGCGGCGTCGTGCTGATCGACGCCGGAGCCTTTACGGCCCGCAACATCGAAAAAGCCGGATACGAAACGTCTCCGCTCGATGACGGCACGCTGAACGATTACCGGCTCATGGAGCCGGATATCTCCAAGCTGACCCTGGAGGCCGTTGCCGATACCGGTCTGAACCGGAAAACCTCGTTGCGGTGCAAGAATTTCTGGGCGCTCGGCCTGGTCTATTGGCTGTATGGGCGTGACAGGACGCCGACCATCGAATGGCTTGAACGGAAATTCGCGTCAAACCCGGATATTGCCGGCGCCAACATTGCCGCCTTGAATGCGGGCCATGTGTATGGCGAGACAATGGAAGCGAGCGCCACCACCGTCGCCAGAATGGATCAGCCGCCCGGCACATACGCCTTTGTGACCGGTTATGAAGCGCTGGCCTGGGGGCTGGCGGCGGCGGCCGAACTTTCGGACCGCCAGCTTGTCTTCGCCTCCTATCCCATCACCCCGGCCTCGCCGCTGTTGCACACGCTGGCGAAGCTCTCGGATATCGGCATCAGGACATTCCAGGCGGAGGACGAAATTGCCGCGATCTGTGCGGCAATCGGGGTCTCCTTTGCCGGCGGTCTCGGCGTGACGTCAAGTTCGGGCCCGGGCATGGCGCTCAAGCAGGAAGCGATGGGCCTTGCCGTATCGGCCGAACTGCCGCTGATTATCGTCAACACCCAGCGGGCCGGTCCGTCGACCGGCATGCCCACCAAGACCGAGCAATCCGATCTCAATCAGGCGCTCTATGGCAGGCACGGCGAAAGCCCCCTCGCCGTGCTTGCCGCCGGAACGCCCGCCGAATGTTTCGACATGGCCATCGACGCGGCGCGGATCGCCCTGACCTATATGACGCCGGTCATTTTGCTGTCCGACGGCTTCGTGGCGAATTCGTCGAGCCCATGGGCATTGCCGCATCTCGCCAGCCTCGCCAGGATCGACGTCAAGAACCACACCGATGCGGACAACTTCAATCCCTATCGGCGCGATCCGCAGACGCTGGCGCGCGTCTGGGCGGTGCCGGGCACACCCGGCTGCGAACACCGTATCGGCGGCATCGAAAAGGATTACGCAACCGGCCACATCTCCTATGAACCGGCCAATCACCAGAAAATGACGAATATCCGCGCCGACCGCATAGACGGGATCGCAAAGTCGATCCCGCCGCTCGAACCCGATCAGGGGGAAGCCGGCGGCGATTTGGCCGTTGTCGGCTGGGGATCGACCTACGGTCCGATATCGCGGGCCGTGTCCAATCTGCGCTCACGCGGGCTTGGCGTCTCGCATATCCATCTGACGCATATCAGACCCTTCGCGCCCAATCAGAACGAGCTCCTGAACGGCTTCAAGCAGATCCTCGTCCCGGAGATGAATTCCGGGCAGCTCGTCAATCTCCTGAAAGCGGAAGGGTTCCCCGACGCGCAAAAACTGAGCAAGATGACAGGCAGACCCTTTCAGGTGAAGGAAATCGAAGACGCGATCCTTTCCAGGCTGGAGGCAACCCATGAATGAACAGGTAACCACGGCGAAGTTGACCCCGGCGGATTTTACCACCGACCAGGAGGTGCGCTGGTGTCCGGGCTGTGGAGACTACGCCATTCTCAAGGCCGTGCGAGCGGTGCTCGCGGCGGTTGGCGCCCGCCGTGAGAACACCGTCTTCGTTTCAGGCATCGGCTGTTCCTCGCGGTTTCCCTATTACATCGACACTTACGGCTTTCACACAATCCACGGGCGTGCGCCGGCGATTGCCACCGGCATGCTGCTTGCAAATCCGGACCTCGACGTGTGGATCGTAACAGGCGACGGCGACGGGCTGTCGATCGGCGGCAATCACCTGCTCCATGTCCTGCGCCGCAATCTCAATTGTCAAATCCTGCTGTTCAACAACGAGACTTACGGACTGACAAAGGGGCAGTATTCGCCGACCTCGCACATGGCAACGCGCTCCCCTTCCTCCCCAAGCGGCAGCGTCGACAGCCCGGTCGATCCGGCGAGCTTCGCGCTCGGCTGCGGAGCACGGTTTGTGGCGCGCGGTGTGGACACGCAGATAAAACAGCTGACGGAGGTCCTTAAGGCCGCCTACCACCACAAAGGTGCATCCTTTGTCGAGATCTATCAGAACTGTATCGTCTTCAACGAGGGCGTCTTTGAAGATTTCACGGCGAAGAGCAATATCGCCGACAATCAGCTTCAACTTGAAAACGGCGCCCCTCTGTTGTTTGGACAGGACAAGGCGCGCGGCGTGGCGTTCGACCCCTCTTCGCTGGGCCTTACGACAGTCGACGCATCTTCCGGTGATGCGGATATTCTGACTCACGATCCGGCCAACTACAATCTGGCCTCGGCGCTCGCCCGCTTCGCAAATCCGGACAACCCGGTCGCAACCGGCGTGCTTTACGACAATCCGGCTCCTGTCTACACCGGCCATCCGGTGAGCAGCGGCAAACGCTCCCTGGAGGATGTGTTGCGGCGCGGTTTCAGCTGGCAGGTGGGCAGCTGACTCACTGCTTTGCCAAGTCGATCGCGCGCATAATGATGACTTCGCAAAGAGCGACCATTTCGGCCTGCAGCCGCTTTTGCACGACCGGATCCTTTTCAAGCAGGACGCGGTCGGTGAGCGGCGCCATGATGCCGACGGCCGTTTTGCGCGCCACCTCCATATCGCCGTCGCTGATATCAGGTGTCTCAGAACGAATAATGGCGGCTATGAGGTCGCCCGTGAACTCATCGACGGTGGCCTCGTTGACGCCGGGCGGTTTGTTGACCGATGAGAATTTCAGCAATTGAAGGTAACCGGGCTGTGCCTTGGCGCTCTCGATATAAATTCCGATCAGCTTTTCGACGGGATTGTCGACCGGGTTCGACAAAACCGCGAACACTTCCTTTGCCAGGTGCTGCGCCAATCGCTCGAACATTCGTTCTTCCGCGGCGATCAGCAACTCGGTCCGGTTGCCGAAATACTGATAGATCGTGCCGACGGCATAACCCGTGCGTTCGGCCACCTGCGTCGTTGTCAGGGCTTCAAGGCTTTGCTCGGTGACCAGCGTTTCCACCGCATTGAGAATAGTGTCGACTTTCTCCCGGGAACGCTTCTGCCGGGGCTTTCGTCGTTTTTCATTGTTCATTGGGCTACAGGCCACTCCAGATACGTAAAGCTTCAAAAATGTGAGAAAAATTCATATTTATTGTCACAAACCATATTCGTATGATATGACCATACACGATTGTTTCCTGGGGAGGAGCAGATAGTGAGCAGCATCGGCGTTGTTCTTCAAAGTGTGCCGCTCCCATGTGTCTTCTCAGCCGCAGTGCTCGTCTGACGGATCGCGCGGCTTCTTACCGGGTAAGGCGGTCAGGGAACCCAAACGAATACGGCCGCCCTCTCGTTCGGGGATCAAAAGGCCGGGGGCACAGACTTTGAATGAAGCGTCTGCCGGCGTCGGACCCACGATGCCGCGCGCAGCAATCCCGAAGTTGCTTTAGACGAGGCGCGACTGCTCGAGCGCCGCCTCGATGAAGGACGCAAACAGTGGATGCGGATCGAGCGGACGCGATTTGAGCTCCGGATGATACTGCACTCCAATGAACCAGGGATGATCGGGATATTCGATCGTTTCCGGCAGGATACCGTCCGGCGACATGCCTGAGAATATGAGTCCGTGCTTCTCCAGAGCCTTCATGTAATCGTGGTTGACCTCGTAACGGTGCCTGTGCCGCTCCGAAATCTCGGTCGAACCATAAATGCGGGCAATATGCGTGCCCTCTTTCAGATGCGCCTTGTAAGCGCCGAGGCGCATGGTGCCGCCGAGATCTCCGGATTTCGAACGTTTTTCCAGCATGTTGCCGCGCAGCCATTCCGTCATAAGGCCGACGACCGGTTCGGATGTGTCGCCGAACTCCGTCGATGACGCGGCCTCGACACCGGCGAGAGAACGCGCCGCCTCCAGGACGGCCATTTGCATACCGAAGCAGATCCCGAAATACGGAACCTTGCGTTCGCGGGCAAAGCGGGCGGCCAGTATCTTGCCTTCCGCGCCGCGCTCCCCGAAGCCTCCGGGAACGAGAATGCCGTGCACCTTTTCCAGCCAGGGCGCCGGCTCCTCCTTTTCGAAGATCTCCGATTCGATCCACTCGAGATTGACCTTCACGCGATTTGCGATACCGCCGTGGTGCAAAGCCTCGGTCAATGACTTATAGGCATCTTTCAGGCCGGTATATTTGCCGACAATGGCGATCGTGACCTCGCCCTCGGGCGTGCGGATGCGGTCGGCAACCTCTTCCCACCGTTCCATGCGCGGCGCCGGAGCGGGTTCGATACCGAACGCCGCCAGCACCTCATCGTCCAGACCTTCACGGTGATAGGAAATCGGAACGTCATAGATATTGTCGACATCGAGCGCCTGTATCACCGCCGAGGCGCGCACGTTGCAAAACAAGGAGAGCTTTCGCCGTTCCTCTTCGGGGATCGGCCGATCCGCGCGCACCAGCAACACATCGGGTGCAATCCCGATCGACTGAAGTTCCTTGACCGAGTGTTGCGTCGGCTTCGTCTTCAACTCGCCGGCGGCCGGTATCCACGGCATCAGCGTGAGGTGAATGTAGATCGCGTTTCCGCGCGGCAGATCGTTGCCGAGCTGACGGATCGCCTCAAGGAACGGCATTGCCTCTATGTCGCCGACCGTGCCGCCGATCTCGCAGAGAACAAAATCGTAATCGTCATTGCCGTCGAGGACGAAGTCCTTGATTTCGTTGGTCACGTGCGGAATGACCTGAACGGTGGCGCCCAGATAGTCGCCCCGCCTCTCCTTGTCGATAATGTTCTTGTAGATGCGCCCGGTCGTGATGTTGTCCGCCTGAACGGCGGACCGACCGGTAAAACGCTCATAATGCCCCAGATCAAGGTCGGTTTCCGCGCCGTCGTCGGTGACAAAAACCTCACCGTGCTGATAGGGGCTCATCGTGCCGGGGTCGACATTGAGATAAGGGTCGAGCTTGCGCAGCCTGACGCTGTAGCCACGGGCCTGCAGCAGCGCGCCGAGCGCCGCGGCGGCAATGCCCTTACCCAATGAGGAAACCACGCCGCCTGTGATGAATACATATCGCGCCATGGGCTTATTCCGTTACCGCTTCGTGACTGATTCCGCCAGCCCCAAAAAAGCAGCTGGCACATTTTTCGACACAAATGTGCGTCCTTGCAACGATATGCCCGCGGAGCCGCACACTAAAAAACCGGCGGCATCCTCATGCCGCCGGCTCCGCTTTGATAAACCGATCTACTGTCCCGTCGGGATCTGACTGCCGCTCCCCGACGATTCCGGCTGGGGTATGTCGGAAGAGCCGCTCTCATCGCCGGAGGAACCGGGCGAGCCGCCGATCTGGTCCAATATGGACTGGCCGCCGCTCGGCGCAGACTGCTCGATCCTGTCGAGGATATCCGTCGGCTGCGCCTCGTAGCGGGCGTAGATGCCCAATGCGATGGACGTCGCAAAAAAGGCCGCAGCCAGGATGCCGGTTGTCCGCGTCAGGGCGTCGGCCGCACCGCGTGCCGACATAAGCCCGCCGGAACCGCCGCCGATTCCAAGAGCGCCGCCTTCCGAGCGCTGCAGCAGCACAACGCCGACAAGCGCGACCACAATCATGAGATGGATAACGATTAAGACCGTTTGCATGGATCACTTTTCCTGCCACTTGGGCAATTTGCAAAATTCGCGGCTGTTTACACGAGGCGGGCCGTCTTTCCAACCCCATAACGCCGTTTTGAGCGCGGCATTTACGCCGCCGCCGAGATCGTTCACGGCTTGTATGACTCACAGATGGCAAGGAAGTCCGCCGCTTTCAAGCTTGCCCCGCCGACAAGGGCTCCGTCGACATTGCGAACGGCCATCAATTCCGCGGCATTGGATGGTTTGACGGACCCGCCGTAAAGCAGTCTCATCGCCGCGCCTCCGGCGCCGAAGCGGTCCTCGAGCAGCCGCCGCATGAACGCGTGCGCCTCCTCGACATCGGACACGGTCGGTGTCACGCCGGTCCCGATCGCCCAGACCGGTTCGTAGGCAATCACCGTATTGGCGGCCGCGGAATTGTCCGGAACCGAACCGTCGAGTTGCTCGCGGACAATCTCGAGCGTGCGTCCCTCATCCCGCTCCTGCTTGGTTTCACCGACACACACAATGGCGACAAGCCCCTGTCCGTGAACCGCTTCGGCCTTCCGCCGGACCGTCTCGCTGGTTTCGCCGTGGTCGGTCCGCCTTTCCGAGTGACCGACAATAATATGCGTGGCCGCCGCATCTGCCAGCATGGCCGCCGAGATGTCGCCGGTATGTGCGCCCGATTCCGCCGGATGGCAGTCCTGCGCCCCGATTGCCAGACCGGTGTCCTGAACCGCCGCGGCGGCAAGGTAGGTGAGTGTCGCCGGCGGGCAGATCAGCGTGTCCACCCTGTCGCGGAGCTCTTCATCCAAGGCGCTTGCGACCGTCGTAATCTCGGAGATCCAGTCACGCGTGCCGTTCATTTTCCAGTTCCCCGCGACCAGGGGTTTGATATCGGGCGTCATTGGCATCTCCTGCGGGTCAGGCGGATCCTCGCCGAACGGGGCACGGGACCGCCATGGTCAAGGACCGGTTTGTTCGCGATGGACCTAACAAATCTTCAGAATAAATCAATCGCGTACGTGCCTGGAGATCACGCCGATTTGCAGTTTCCCGGCAGCTTTTGCGCCTTGCGGCTGACGCAATGGATGCGTAAAACACCCGGCATTGTCGAACGATATCGAGCGTGGCCGCCGGCCCGTTTCGAAAACACGGAGTTTTTATGCTCGACGCACTTCGCAACAGCGCCAAATCCTGGGTCGTCAAGATCTTTCTGCTGATACTCGTTCTATCCTTCGGCGTCTGGGGCATCAGCGGTACGGTTTTCCAGGGCACCGGAAACGCGGTGGTCACCGTCGGCGAGACACGGGTCACACCGCTTGACTTCCGCCTGGCCTACGACCGGCAGCTCGCCGCGTTGTCCCGTCAGTTCGGCACACGTCTGACAACGGAGCAGGCCCGTTCGATGGGTGTTGAGAACCAGATCCTGGTGCAGGTGGCCATGAACGCGGCACTGGATGAACAGTCGCGCCGCATGAATCTCGGGCTCTCCGAGGACCGGCTGGCAAACCTGATTGCCGAGGACCCGGCATTTCAGGGCATTGACGGCCGTTTTGACCGCGCGACGTTCGCAGCACTGTTGCGCAATGTCGGAATGACGGAGGAGGACTATATTGTCAGCCAGGAAAATGCCGCCATCCGGTCACAGATTGTCGAAGCGATTTCAGACGGTTACGAAGCGCCATCGACATTGCTGCGCGCCATCAGCCGGTACGATAACGAAGCACGGACCATCGACTATATTCTCCTGAACTCCGATGCGGTCGACGCGGTTGCCGATCCGACGAACGAGCAAATCCAAAGCTACTTCGAGGAAAACAAAACCGTTTACCGCGCACCGGAATACCGCAAAATAGCCTATGTGCCGCTTCGGGCCAGCGACATCGCCGATCCCTCGACAATCGCCGACGAAACCGTGCGTTCCGATTATGAAACGTATATCGATCGCTATCGCACGCCGGAGACACGAACGATCCAGCAACTGTCATTCCCGGACGATGAAGCGGCGCAGGCGGCTGCCCGGGAGCTTGCCGGCGGAAAACCGTTTGAAGACCTTGTCCAGGAACAAGGCGCGAGCATCAGCGACATCACCCTTGGCACATTCGAACGCGACACCCTTCCCGACCAGTCAATCGCCGAGGCGACCTTTGCCATCGGCGAGGAAGGCGGCACCAGCGGTGTGATCGACGGCGCATTCGGTCCGGTCATCATCCGGGTAACGGAAATCACACCCGTGGCCACCCGCAGTTTCGACGAGGTCAAGGAAGACATTCGCAACGATCTGGCGCTCGGCGAAGCCGAAGCGATCCTGTTCGACGTCCACGACGCCTATGAGGATCTGAGAGCCGGCGGCGACACGTTGGAAGAGGCTGCCAGGAAACAGCGTCTGACCCCGGTTGTCGTTGACGCCGTGGACCGCTCGGCGCGTGCGCCGGACGGGACGGTGCTTCGTGACCTGCCTGAATCGCGCGATTTGCTCGCCCAGGCATTCGATACGGAAATCGGCATTGACGTCGCCCCGCTGAACTTCGGCAACGATGGCTTCCTCTGGTTCGAGGTGCAGGACATCATGCCCGCCCGCGACCGCACGCTCGATGAGGTGCGGGACCGCGTGATTGCGGACTGGAAACGCGAGCAGACAGACCAGGCTCTGGGCAAACTGGCGGCACAATTGCAGAAGCAGGTCGAGGATGGCGAGGAGATTTCAGCGGTCGCCGCCGATCGCGGGCTGGTAACGAACACCAAATACGATCTGAAACGCAGCGACGAGGATGCGGTGCTCGGTCCGGCGGCCATCGCGGCCGCTTTTGGCGGACCGGACGGGTTCGTGGCCGTTGCGGACGATGCGGGCGGCGCGTCAAAGGTTGTGATGAAGGTCTCGTCCGTATCGGAACCGACGTCGAGCGGCACCGGAGACCTTCCGCCGCAGGTCATGCAGGCCGTATCCGAGCGTATGGGCGACGACATGCTGACACAGGCGATCGCGCAAATGCAGACGGAGTTCGGTGTCTCCTACAACCAGGCGGCCGCCGAGCTGGCATTGTCGCCCGGCCACTGATGCGCGCCGGCGCGGAGACAGGACGATGACCGAACTCAAGGATTATATCGCGATCGCCGCCAGCGGCCGCCATTTGACCCGCCGGCAGGCCGAGGAAGCCTTCGGCATCATGATGTCGGGAGAAGCGACCGCCGCCCAGATCGGCGGTTTTCTGATGGCCTTGCGGGTCCGCGGCGAGAGCGTCGCCGAAATTACCGGCGCTGTCTCGATCATGCGGGACAAGATGCTGCGGGTCGAAGCGCCCGATCATGCCATCGACATCGTCGGCACCGGAGGAGACGCCTCGGGCTCGTACAATGTTTCCACATGCGCCGCGCTGGTGGCGGCAGGCGCCGGGCTGACCGTCGCCAAACACGGCAACAGGGCGCTGACCTCAAAGTCCGGCGCTGCCGACTCCTTGATGGCGCTGGGCGTGCAGCTCGATTTGAAACCCGGCGGAATAGAAGCCTGCATCAACGACGCCGGCATCGGTTTCATGTTCGCACCGGCGCATCACTCGGCCATGCGCCATGTCGGTCCGGCACGGGTGGAGCTTGGAACCCGGACGATATTCAATCTGCTCGGACCGCTCTCCAACCCGGCAAGTGTCAAGCGGCAACTACTCGGCGTATTCGATCCACGCTGGTTGCAGCCGCTCGCCGAAGTGCTGCGCGAACTCGGATCCGAGACCATCTGGGTGGTGCATGGCGACGGTCTCGACGAAATGACAACGACCGGCGTCACACAGATTGCCGCCCTCGAAAACGGCACGATAAGACAGTTTGAAATCACGCCGGAGGAATTCGGCCTCGAACGGGTGTCGATGGACAAGCTGAAGGGCGGAGACGCACAGCACAATGCGCGTGCGCTTCTTGAGGTACTCGAAGGCGCCAAAGGTCCTTACAGGGATATTGTATTGCTGAATACGGCCGCGTCCCTGGTGATCGGCGGACTGGCTGAAGACATGCCGGAAGGTCTTGAGAAGGCAGCCAGTTCAATCGACGAGGGAGCGGCCAAAGCCGCCCTCGACAGGCTGATCCAAACCTCCGAGGCGCACGCCGAGGAACCGGACGAATAGCCGCCTGATATGACCGACATTCTGCAAAAGATCGAGCATTACAAGCGACAGGAAATCGCCGCCGCAAAGGCGGCGATCCCCATGTCGCAACTGGAGGCGACGATCGGCCGGATCGGACCGCCGCGCGGGTTCCTCGCCGCGCTGGAACGCAGAGCGCACAGCGGCGGGTTCGGACTCGTCGCCGAAATCAAGAAGGCAAGTCCGTCAAAAGGGCTGATACGGGCCGATTTCGACCCGGCAGCGCTGGCCCGTTCCTACGAGGCCGGCGGCGCGGCATGCCTTTCGGTCCTGACCGACGCACCATCCTTTCAAGGCGCGCCCGAGTTTCTGACGGCGGCTCGGGATGCTTGCCGACTTCCTGCCCTGCGCAAGGACTTCATGTTCGAGCCCTATCAGGTCTACGAAGCACGATCCTGGGGAGCCGACGCAATCCTGATCATCATGGCCTCGCTGAGCGACGAGGAGGCCCGGGAACTCGAGGATACAGCCTTTGAACTCGGTATGGACGCGCTCATCGAAGTGCACAATGAAGAAGAAATGGAGCGTGCCTTGCGGCTTCGCTCACGTCTCGTCGGCGTCAACAACCGCAATCTGAGGACCTTCGAGGTCAACCTGGAGACAAGCGAGCGCCTCGCCGGCATGGTTCCGCGGGACCGCCTTCTTGTCGGCGAGAGCGGCATTTTTACCCATCAGGATTGCGTTCGTCTTTCGCAATCGGGCATCACGTCCTTCCTGGTCGGCGAAAGCCTGATGCGCCAGGACGATGTCGAGGACGCCACCCGCAGGCTCCTGTCCGGAGCGCAATGAGAGATCCCATGCCCGCTGACCACAAGCTGACCCATATCGGAGAGGACGGAGCCGCCAACATGGTCGATGTCGGCGGCAAGGACGACACCGCCCGCCAGGCGATTGCGGAAGGCTTTGTCCGCATGGCTCCCGAAACCCTGGCCTTGATCCGCGACGGTGACGCCAGGAAGGGCGACGTGATCGGCGTCGCGCGCCTTGCCGGCATCATGGCCGCGAAGAAAACGTCGGACCTGATCCCCCTGTGCCATCCGCTTATGCTCAACAAGGTTTCGGTCGAGATCGGGGAAGCGCCGGAACTGCCGGGGCTGCGTGTCGAGGCAATGGCGAGACTGTCCGGCAAGACGGGCGTCGAAATGGAAGCCCTGACCGCTGTCTCCGTCGCGTGCCTGACGATTTACGACATGGCGAAAGCCGCCGACAGGGCAATGGAAATCACCGGCATCAGACTGCTGTCGAAGTCCGGCGGAAAATCCGGTGCATGGCAGCGCGAAGCGAAAGGCGACTGATGTCCCTGGTTCCGGTTGAAGAGGCGCGGACGCGCATCCTGGGAGACATCACACCGATAACCGACGTGGAGAGCGAACCGCTTGCCCGGGCAATCGGCCGTCAGCTTGCGGCGGACCTTCGCGCATCCCGGTCCCAGCCCCCCTTCCCCGCATCGGCCATGGACGGCTACGCCGTACGCGCGGCGGATGTGGCAGCGGCGCCGGTCACCTTGGCCGTCATTGGTGAAGCGCCAGCCGGCCACGGGTTTTCAGGCGCGGTCGGACAAGGCGAAGCCGTACGCATCTTCACCGGCGCACCGGTTCCCACGGGCGCCGACACCATCGTCATTCAGGAAAACACCGAAAGGCTGGACGACCGCACGGTCCGGGTGGACCAGTCCGTCCCTCAAGACACATATGTCCGTCCCGAGGGCCTGGACTTTTTGGCGGGCGACACGGTCCTGCACGCCGGCCAGACGCTCGATGCCGGGCGCATAACGGTGGCGGCGGCGATGAACTGTCCTGAACTTGAGGTCAGACGACGGCCGCATGTGGCGATCCTGGCGACGGGAGATGAACTGGTGCCGCCGGGCGACACGCCGGGCGCTGATCAGATCATTGCCTCCAACGGTTTTGGCGTGCGGGCAATCGCAGAAGCCGATGGCGCCGTCGTCACCGACCTCGGTATTGCCACGGACCGTCAGGAGATCATCAAGGCGGCCATTCAGCGCGCGCTGGACATCAAGGCGGATGTGCTGATCACATTGGGCGGCGCGTCGGTCGGCGAGCATGACCTCGTTCAGACCGCTCTTGTCGCGCGCGGCATGAAACTGGATTTCTGGCGCATCGCCATGCGTCCGGGCAAGCCGCTTATGTCCGGACGGCTTGATGGCTTGCACGTGCTTGGATTGCCCGGCAACCCGGTCTCGAGCCTCGTCTGCAGCCATCTGTTCCTGCGCCCGCTGATCGCGCGCCTGTCGGGTCTTGATGAATACGATCCGCACACACATGCGGTTCTCGGAAGCGATGTCGGCAGCAATGACCAGCGGCAGGATTACCTGAGGGCAAAACTCGAGCGCGATGCCGATGGCGGGCTCGTTGCAACGCCGTTCGACCGGCAGGATTCGTCCATGACCCGCGTCTTTGCCGAATCCGACTGCCTGATCATCCGGCCACCGCATGCGGACGCCGCAAAGCGTGGCGATGCGTGCCGCATCGTGCAACTGCGGGAACCGGCCTAGAGCGAGTTGTGATTGGATTGAAGCATTTGATGGCGGAAAATCGGTTCACTCG
>NZ_CFHWAF010000110.1:0-14815 GCF_984452065.1 Hoeflea sp.
GGTCCGACGCCTCGCAACATATTGTTATGGATCATGAACTTTTGAAGCGGGCTCTCAGATACGAGCAAAGGATACACCACGTGCGCTATACTCGGAGAGTACCGCAAAGTGCGGGGCAGTTGAGAATGGCGGTTGTTGATACCAGTTTGTTTTCATGGAAGTGTCGCAAGAAATTGTTCAGTTCAAGGTACGCCTGATTGGGATCAGCCCGATGATCTGGCGGCGGGTGATGGCGCCATCATCGATTATGCTGCGCGAACTGCATGGCATTCTTCAGGTCGCGATGGGTTGGGAGGGTACGCATTTGTTCTTCTTCGATATCTATGCGGTCCGATACGGCTCATTTGAGTTGCATGGCGCAAACCCCGACGTTTCCTTGCAGCGGTTTGAGTTTCGTAAGAACGAGCGATTCTCGTATGTTTATGACATGGAGGATCACTGGGAACACAAAATCCGTGTTGAGGCGTTCAGCACACCGACGCCGAGAAAATTCTATCCGGTTTGTACAGGCGGGTCCGGCGCATGCCCACCCGAAGACTGCGGTGGGGCGCATGGATACCTTGAACGACGGGATGAGGCTGATGGCTATGACGCTTGGCGGGATATGGGCGTCATGGTTGATTTTCTCGAAGACGTTGTGTCTACGCACGCCCCTGACCGACCAGTATCTGATTTCATGTCCGACGATGTGGAAGCAGCGATGGAGCGAATGGTGCCCGCAAGCCTTTCGTGGAGGGGAAATTCTCAAGGGGTTCTGTGAACAAGCGGTTTCGGGCCGGAGACCATCGAGATCTGATGCGCCAGCAGATGTGGTGATGGCTGTCCGGAAAGGTGAAGGTTTTACGATGCGGGCCGTATGTGTGCGGTTGCCGATGGGATCTGTGACGGCCCGCGTTGGAAAGCCTTCACCAAAACTGCCGTTCGTTTAAATCGCAGCGAACGGCCGCTCTCCACCCTATCGCTGCTTTTGCGGCAACATAGCGAAATACCGAAAAAGGGCTAGAACAAGCTTCGCTGCTCAGCTCCATTCCCTTCGCCCCTTCCGCACCCCGAAAAACCTCACCCCCGCTCGCTCGGCAAATACCCAAAGCGTTCCTTGTAATACGAGGAGAACCGGCCGAGGTGGGAGAAGCCGCAGGAATAAGCGGCTTCGCTGACGGTGGGCGGGTCCTGGCGGGCGGCCAGTAGGTAGTGCGCCGTATCGAGGCGAGCGTTGCGAAGGACCTGCATCGGGCTTTGCCCGAAAATGCGCTGAAAGCCTTTTTGCAGGGTTCGCACGTTCAGGCTCGCCGCGTGGGCGATGTCCCCAAGGGTGATAGGTTCGACCAGATTGGCGTGCATGTAATCGAGCGCGATGCGGATTTCACGGGGGGTGGCGCGCTGGTCCGAGCGTTCGATGATGTGTGAGATGTTGCTCGGCTGAAGGGTAAGCAGCGCATGGGCGAGATCCTCTTCGGCCTTGAGGTCCCGCGCTGCCAACTGGCCGTTGAACAGGTCGCCGTTCTCGATTGCCCGAGCACAGGCCATGACGAGACGCTTCAGCCTGCGGCCCGGCCCGGTCGTCAGATCGACCTGCATCTCGAACCGGATTGGCCCGGGAAGCGGCGCGCCGGTGATCGAGCCGGCGACGGTTTCAAGCTGGGCCCGGTCGACCTGGAGCAGAAGCTGGCTGCAGTCGCGCCGCCAGTTGAGCAGGGCGCGCCGGTCCGGGTTCAGGATGGTGCCCACGCCTGTTGTGGCGGTCATTTCCTCGCCCCGGTGCCGGACGGTCGCGCATCCCGACAAGGGCACCTGGAAAAGGTAGAAAGAGCTGAGCTGTCCCGGATCAACCGTCACATCGGCGCCATAACGCAGGTAATTGGCGGCAACGGTCCGCCCGCGCACCGCGTTGTGGCGGACGAACAGACCGGACGGGCGGCCGTTCACCTGCAGCTTGTGATCGCAGAGCTTCGCCGAAGTGATATGCCGCGCCTCGTCCAGGTCGCGCGTGCAAACGACCGGGTTTTGCGCGAAATATTCCTTCACTGGCAAAGCCTCTTGTGCGGTCATCGGCTTCCTTGTGAGACGGCTTCAGTTTGATCTAAATCAAATTAGCGCACGGTTTTGCGCATGCTTCAAGCTTAAAATTTGTACCGCAAGACGCGTTCGTTTTTTGGATAGGCAATTGCGGAAAAGCGTTGCAGGGTGAGTGAAACCTTTCGTTCCTACCCGCACTTGGGCCCGCGACAAGACCCAGAAGAAGGAATGACGGAGAATGGAAAGAGCCGCATGAAACTGCCTCCCCTTTGCGACTGGGACGACGCCTTCGCCAACATGAAACACGTCGAAAAGTCCGAGGAACTGCCTGGATTCTGGTCCGCGCGAGCCGCGGCGTACCGGGAGGAGCTTCGGGCGGGCGGGCGCCGGCTCGACACCGATATCTCCTATGGCAGCCACCCACGGGAAAAGTTCGACCTCGTCTGGCCGGACGGCACGCCGAAGGGCTTGGCCGTCTTCATCCACGGCGGCTTCTGGATGCGGCTCGACAAAAACTACTGGACGCATTTCGCTGAGGGCGCACGGGCGCAAGGCTGGGCAATCTGCCTGCCGAGCTACACGTTGACGCCGGAAGCGCGGATCCACGAGATCACCGCCCAGATTGGCAGCGCCACTTCCACCGCCGCCCTTTTCGGCGCGTTCAAGCCGCAGGACATTCACCCCTCAGGCACCTCAGGTGCCGGAAAAACGGAGGAAACAACAATGAGCGCCATGGCTCCGGGGATCGCAAAGGCCCGCGAAGGTCTGGATGAAATATGCTGGAACATTCTCGGCCAGACCTATGTGCCCAAGCAGAAGACCGAGGAATGCTTCACTTGGCATGCCACCCTGCCGCCCGGAACCTTCGTGCCGCCGCATATCCATCCGGACCAGGACGAGTTCCTCTATATCCTGGAAGGCCGCTTCGATTTCCTCCTCGACGGCAAGGAAACCTTCGCGGAGCCGGGCGACCTTGTGAAACTACCGCGCGGCATTCCCCACGGCATCTTCAACAAGTCCGGCAGCACCATCAAAACGCTGTTCTGGGTCACGCCGACCGCCCAGCTCTATGATCTGTTCTGGGCGCTTCATAATCTTGGACCAGACGCCGATCCGGCCGAGATCGTCGCCGTCTCCGCGGCCCATGCCATCGATTTCCTGCCGCCGGAAGACGAGGCGGAGCAATGACCGTCCTGATCGTAGGCGCCGGGATCGGTGGGCTGACCACGGCGTTGATGCTGCACATGCGCGGCATCAGGGCAAAGGTCGTGGAACAGGCTTGGGAAATCCGCGAGGTAGGGGTCGGCATTAACACCCTGCCCCATTCCATCGCCGAATTGGCCGAACTCGGCCTGTTGCCGCAGCTCGACGAGGTGGGCCTGCGCACCCGCGAGCTCCGCTATCTCACCCGCATCGGCCAGGAAGTCTGGCGCGAACCGCGCGGCCTTCACGCCGGCCACAACCACCCGCAGTTTTCCATCCACCGCGGACGGCTGCAGAAGGCGCTTTACGATGCCGCGATCGAGCGCATGGGGCCGGGCGCGGTTGTGACCGGCCAGCGTCTTGCCGGCTTCGTCCAGGACGAGGGCGGCGTCACGGCGCATTTCACCAACACGATCGACGGGCTCAGTTCCAACACCATGCGCGGCGAGGTGCTGATCTGCGCCGACGGCATTCACAGCGCCGGTCGCCGTAGGTTCTACCCCGAGGAGGGTAGGCCGAGCTGGGCCGGTGTCGTCATGTGGCGCGGCGCGGTGGAATGGCCGGTCTGGGAGGATGGCGAGACCATGGCCATCGCCGGGGGCCTCGGCACGAAACTGGTGCTCTATCCGATCGCCCCTGCCAAGGACGGCCGGCAGCTGATGAACTGGGTGGTGAACGTGCGCATCGCCGACGGCTCCGTCTCCCCGCCGCCGCCCGACAGCTGGTCGAAGCAGGCGCCGCTTTCCAAGGTGCTGCCCTACGCAAGGCGCTTCCACGTGCCGGGCATGGACCTTGAGGCGCTAGTGCGCGCCAGCGGCCAGATCTTCGAATATCCAATGGCCGACCGCGATCCGCTGCCGCGCTGGACCCACGGGCGGGTCACGCTGCTGGGCGATGCGGCGCACCCCATGTACCCGGTCGGCTCCAACGGCGCGGCCCAGGCCATTCTGGACGCCCGCTGCATCGCCGACGAACTGGCCGCGGCGGAACATCCGCGCGAGGCGCTATACCGCTACGAACAGGACCGCTTGCCCAAAACCGCCGAGGTGGTGCGCACCAACCGGATCGGCGGACCCGAGCGCGTGATCGACGAAGTCGAGAAACGAAGCCCGCGCCGCTTTGAAAACGTGGACGATGTTCTGGGATATGAAGATCGCATGGCGATTGTCAAAGGCTACGCGAAGATGGCTGGCTTCGCGACAATGGAGGACGCCTGACCGCATTTAACACCCAAGGGCGCCAACCTGGGCCAAAGGAAAACAAAACACCGAAAACCGGTCCCGCAACTTTCCAAATCCGCAGTTCAACCAGCCCCGGAGGGGGGACAGAAGGAAGAATGATGATGAAAGCAAAGTCGAAACTCACGCTTGGGAGCCTGGCGGCAGCGTTGGCAATAAACACCGCGCTTTGTTCGGCAGCCCTTTGCGAAGACGTCAAGATCGGGATTGTCGTGACTCTTTCCGGCCCGCCTGCCGCGCTGGGTCAGCAGATCGTCGACGGCTTTAAGCTCGCGCTGGAGCAGAACGGCGGCAAGCTGGGCGGCCAGGACATCACCTTGATCGTCGAGGACGATGAACTCAAGCCCGACGTGGCCCTGCTGATAGCAAAGTCGCTGGTCGAGCGCGACGAAGTCGACATTGTGGTCGGCACTGTCTTTTCGAACATGCTGCAGGCGATCTTCAAGCCGGTGGTCCAGTCCGAGACCTTCCTGATCAGCCCGAATGCGGGACCGTCGACCTTCGCCGGTAAGAACTGCAACCCGTATTTCTTCGTCACCTCCTACCAGAACAATCAGAACGCCGAAGTCAGCGGCATGATCGCCAATGAGGAGGGCTTCAGGAACGTCGTCCTGATGGTGCCGAACTATCAGGCCGGACGGGACAATGTCGCCGGCTACAAGCAGACCTTCAGGGGCTCTGTCGCGGACGAGATCTTCACCCCGCTCGGCCACCAGGACTTCTCCTCCGAGCTAGCGCAGATCTCCACGGCGGGCGCCGACGCGCTCTTCGCCTTCATGCCCGGCGGCATGGGCGTGCGCCTGGTGAAGCAGTTCGATGCGGCAGGTCTCGGCGACAGCCTCCGCTTCACCTCCGTCTTCACCACCGATGAAACCACCCTGCCGGGCCAGAAGGACGCCGCCGTCGGTTTCCTGTCCGCGGGCGCCTGGGCGCCGGACATGAAGAACGACGCCAATCAGGCCTTCGTCTCCGCCTTCGAGGAGAAATACGGCTATGTTCCGGGCTCTTACGCCGCCCAGGCCTTCGACACGGCCAACCTGATCGCCAGCGCGCTGGAAAAGACCGGCGGCGACGCCAGCGACAAGGACGCGATGCGCACGGCAATCAAGGCGGCGGACTTCACCTCCGTGCGTGGTTCCTTCGCCTTCAACAACAACCACTATCCCGTCCAGGATTTCCATCTGCTCGAGGTGGCCAAAAGGGATGACGGCAAGTTCTGGACGACGGCCAAGCGCACGATAGTCACCGACTATGCCGACAACTTCCACGCCGAGTGCAAGATGTAGGAAACGGATCGCGCCCACCCCTCCCGGGGCGGGCGCGTCCATTCGGTGCAAAGGCGGATGCAGTGTCTTTTACCCTTTTTCTGATCCAGTGCCTGAACGGGCTCCAGTACGGCATGCTGCTGTTTCTGATCGCGGCCGGGCTGACGCTTGTCTTCGGCGTCATGGGTTTCATCAACCTGACCCATGGCGTGCAGTACATGGTCGGAGCCTATCTGGTGTTTGCCTTTCAGCAGCTCACCGGAAGCTTTGTCATGGCGGTGCTCCTGTCCATGGTCGCCGCGCTTTTGCTCGGTCTGCTGCTGGAGCATTTCATTTTCCGTCACCTTTACGAACGCGACCACCTGACCCAGGTGCTGGCGACCTTCGGGATCATCATCTTTCTCAACGAGCTAGCCAAGGTGACCTTCGGTCCGACGACCCTGTCGATTGAACCGCCGGAATTCCTCGCCGGGTCGATCCAGTTGACCGAGCAGTTGCGCTATCCCGTGTACCGTTTCGTCACGATCCTGGCCGGAATTATCGTCGCCGCCCTGCTCTACTTCACAGTGACCCGGACCCGGGTGGGCATGCTGATCCGCGCCGGCGCGACAACGCCAGAGATGGTGTCCGCGCTCGGGGTTAACATCCAGAAACTGTTCATGATCGTCTTCGGCGTCGGCGCGATGCTCGCAGGCTTTGCCGGCGTCATCGCCGCGCCGATCTTCGCGATCGAGCCCGGCATGGGCGACAACATCCTGATCATCGCCTTCGTGATCATCATCATTGGCGGCATCGGCTCGATCCGGGGCGCCTTTCTGGCCGCGCTGCTGGTCGGCCTGTTCGACACGGTCGGGCGCACTCTTCTGATCGAGGGTCTTGAGCTTATCTTCCCGCCCTCGGTCTCCAATCAGGTGGGCCCGGCGCTGGCGTCGATGCTAATCTACATCCTGATGGCCGCCATCCTCGTGGTCCGCCCGCAAGGCCTGCTGCCGGCCAAGGGGGCCGCTTGATGCGCGTCGACCGCAGTTTCCTGGTCATGGCGCTCCTCTTCGCGCTGCTTCTGGCCGCCCCGTTCGTCCTGCCGCTGATCGGCCAGTCTTATCTGCTCAGCCTACTGATCAAGGGAATGCTGCTGGCGATCGCGGCGATTTCGCTTGACCTTCTGATCGGCCACGCCGGGATGATCAGCCTCGGCCACGCCGCCTTCGTCGCGATCGGCGCCTACGCGGCGGCGATCGGTCTGGAAAGCGGCATCGAGAACATTCTCGTCCTGCTGCTTCTGGCGCTGGGGGTCTCCGGGCTCTTCGCCTTTGTCACGGGCGCGCTGGCGCTCAGGACCTCCGGCGTCTACTTCCTTATGATCACCCTCGCCTTCGGTCAGATGACCTATTTCACGCTGACCTCGCTTGCCCCCTATGGTGGCGACGACGGCCTGACGCTCTGGTCTCTGGCGACCATTTACGGCAGCGACGTGGTCCAGAACGGCGGCCAGCTCTACCTGATTGTCCTGGCAACGCTGGTGCTCACCTGGTGGGGCGTTCACCGCTTGAGCAACTCCCGTTTCGGCCGGGTGCTGCGCGCCGCCCGCGACAATTCCGAGCGCACGGAGATCATCGGCTTTTCGGTCTACCGCTACCGGCTGACCGCCTATGTCATCGCCGGAATGATCGCCGCCGTCTCGGGCCTGCTGACCATGCAGCATGCGGAATTCGTCAGCCCCGCGCTGGCGGCCTGGCAACGGTCCGGCGACCTGCTGGTGGTAGTGGTGCTGGGCGGCCTCGGCACGCGCAACGGCGCGTTCCTCGGGGCGTTCTTCCTCGTGATCGTGGAGGAAGTTCTCGGCTCGTTCATTCACGAATGGCGGCTGATCTACGGCCCGCTTCTCGTGCTGCTGGCGCTCCACGCAAAAGGCGGGCTGAGCCACCTGTTCTTTCCCGCGGTTTCCGGCAAGACCGGCGCGGGCCGGGCGGACGGGGAGCCGGCGTCATGAACGTTCTGGAAATCCGCGATCTCAACAAGTACTTCGGCGCGCTGCATGTCAGCCGGAACATCTCACTTTCCGTGCCGGACGGCCGGTGTCACGCGCTCATCGGGCCAAACGGTGCGGGCAAGACGACGCTGATCCACCAGATCTCCGGCGTCCTGCACCCGGATGCTGGCGAGATCGTCCTCGCCGGCCGGACCATCACGACCAGCCGAACGTGGCAGCGCGCGCAGGCCGGCCTCGGGCGCACGTTCCAGCTGACCTCGGTGCTGCCGTCATTCTCCGTTCTGGAGAACGTGGCGCTCGCCGCTCAGGCCAAGTCCGGATCGAGCTTCCGCTTCTTCCGCCCGGCCGCGCAGGAGAAAGCCCTCAACGACACCTCCATGACGACGCTGGAACGCCTCAACATGGCGGACCGGGCCGCGGTTCCGGCCGCCGATCTGTCCCACGGGGAAAGACGGCTTCTGGAACTCGCCATCGCCCTTGCCGGCGCGCCACGCTTCCTGCTGCTAGACGAACCCATGGCGGGCCTTGGCCGGGTGGAAAGCGCCATGCTGATCGAAATTCTCGCCGATCTGCGCCGGAGCATCCCGATGCTTCTGGTGGAACACGACATGGACGCAATCTTCCAGCTTGCGGACACGGTCTCAGTGCTGGTCAACGGACAGATCGTGGCGCAGGGCGCGCCGGAAGACGTGCGCAACGACCCGGCGGCCCGGGCGGCCTATCTCGGAGACGGCGGACAATGAGCGCACTGCTGAGTGTTTCCAATTTGCACGCGGGCTACGGCAACGCCGAGGTCCTGTTTGGCATCGATCTTTACCTTCCCGAAGGCAAGGTGACGACGCTCATGGGCCGCAACGGGATGGGCAAGTCGACCACCGTCAGGTGTCTCATGGGTTTGCTCAAACCGAGCCAGGGCACGGTCCTTGTGAAGGGCGAGAATCTGACCGGCGCACCGCCCTACCGGATCGCCCAGGCGGGGCTCGGGCTAGTGCCAGAGGGACGGCTGGTCTTCCCCTCCCTCACCGTCAGTGAAAACCTGCGGGCAACGGCCCGGCCCGCGCCGGACGGATGGACGGAAGAAAAGGTCTTCAAAGCCTTTCCGCGCCTCGCCGAACGCCGGCGCAACCTCGGCTTCCAACTGTCCGGCGGCGAACAGCAGATGTTGGCCATCGGACGCGCCCTGATGACCAATCCGGACCTCCTCATCCTCGACGAGGCGACAGAAGGACTCGCCCCGCTGATCCGGGAGGAAATCTGGTCCATGCTCGCCCGGCTGAAGGCAAGCGGCCTGTCGATCCTGCTGATCGACAAGAACCTCAACGAGCTCTCAAGGATCGCGGACCGGTATTGCGTCATCGAAAAAGGCGAGATCGTCTGGAACGGCAACGCCGCCGCCTTCACCGCCAACCGCGCCCACGTGGAGCAATATCTGCATTTGTGAGGCGGACGGGCATGGTGTGCGTTGAAGGCCGAAGTCATCTCTTTCGACCCGGATCGCCCCTGGGTACTGGAAAAAACTGATCCACCCCCTTTGAAGTGGTCCGCCGTTATGTTTAGGAAAACGGAGGATCTTGAATGTCCACGACTATGGACGGTCTTCCACCATAGCTGCCCGGCCGCCTCCTTTATCCAATCTGGGCCTTGATCCCGGCCAGCCTGGTAAGACGCTCGACACGGTTCAGGCTGCACGTCTCACCTTGATCAAGCAGGAGAGTACCGTAAAGTGCGGGGCAGCCAGGCTGCTGAAGTAAATGGGTAGGTCGATTGTCATCGCATTGATGATCAGGAAGCCTTCTCGTCATCCTACCTGCAACATAGTTGCCCCACACTTTGCGGTACTCTCCCTCAATGTGCCGCTGCCGCCGGGCAGTGGCCATGACGCCTATCTCTATGCGCTTGATTGTCTTATCGCGCCAACAGTGCGAGCGCACCGGCCTGACGTCATCCTGATTGCCAGTGGGCTCGACGCATCCTGTGTCGATCCGCTATCGCGGATGATGGCGCGTGCAGACACATTTGGCGAACTGACCAAGCGGGCGATTGCGCTGGCCGACACGCTCTGCGGAGGGCGTCTGACGATGGCACATGAGGGCGGCTATTCTGAGTTGCATGCTCCTTTCTGTGGGCATGCCGTCATCTCGGCGATGGCCAGATCATCGATCAGCGCCCCCGATCCGCTTCAAGATCGCAGCGCCGAGCAACAACCTGGCCCGCGACAGCAAGCGTTTGTTCGTGGCCTGATCGATGAGATGGCGGACTCACTGGGTTCTTGGGTACCGTCTCCCGATGGTTCCATCAGAATGCTCCTCGAAACGAGAGAGAAATCGAAAACGATAATTCGATGGAATAATCCTCCCGCCTCGCACGTCTCTCTTGCAAATGACGATGCGCATAAGCGCACCGCGCTAAAAGCCAAGGGAGGAAAACATGGCGCTCGACGAGGACAAGACACGCTCGGTTCAGGAGTATTTTGCGGACGATCCGGAGAAGGCGGACAAGGAATTCTTCGGGCGGATTGCTAACCCCGACCGGCGAGGCTTTCTTAGACGCACCGGCTTGGCGACAATGGCTGCGATGGTCGGCACATCAATCCCGTTCCACCGTAACATGCCGATCGGCTTCGTGCCTGCGGCCATGGCACAGGAGGATGTACTGGTCGGTAAAGACGGGCTCACACTTCTCAATGACCGTCCAGTCAACGCAGAAACCCCGCCAGAGCTCCTCGACGATGCCATCACACCCACCAGCCGGCATTTCATCCGCAACAATGGCATCCCGCCCGAAGATATGGACCCTGCGACCTGGACGCTGACTATTGACGGCTTTGTTGACAATCCGATGGAGCTGACGATCGCAGATATGCGCGAACAGTTCGAGGTTGTGACCATGGCACTGACGCTCGAGTGCGGAGGAAACGGGCGCGGCTTCTTCAACCCGCCAGCGAAGGGCAACCAGTGGACCTATGGTGCAGTGGCGTGTTCGGAATGGACCGGTGTTCGGCTGAAGGACGTTCTGGAAAAAGCAGGCGTACAATCGAACGTGGTCTACACGGCGCACTATGGGGCGGACGGGCACTTGTCTGGCGACCCCGACAAGCTGCCGATCTCACGCGGTGTGCCGATTACCAAGGCGATGACAGATAATGTTCTAATCGCCTTTGAGATGAACGGCGATGCACTTCATCCGATGAATGGCGCACCTCTGCGTCTGGTCGTGCCGGGCTGGCCCGCCTCAACGGCACAGAAGTGGCTGACGCGGATCGAACTACGCGATCAGGTGCACGACGGCCCAAAAATGACCGGCACATCCTATCGCGTGCCCGCATACCCGGTCGCGCCTGGTCAAGACGTGCCGACACAGGACTTCGTTATCATGGAGCGGATGCCGGTGAAGTCCCTTGTGACCTTCCCGGCCAATGGTGCTGATACCGGGATGGAGACCGAGGTTCGCGGTCATGCTTGGTCTGGTGATCGTTCGATCGCCAAGGTCGAAATCTCGACCGATTTCGGATCAACATGGATGGGCGCCGAATTGGACTCAGCCGTCAACGACGGTGCGTGGCAGAACTGGCGGGCCAAGGTCACATTTCCTCAGGCAGGCTACTATGAGGTTTGGGCACGTGCGACCGACAGCGAAGGTGTCATGCAGCCATTCGCGATTGACTGGAACCCGAAGGGCTACCTGAACAACACCATGCACCGCGTGGGCGTTCGGGCGAGCTAACCAGTACCGGGGCGGCTTTCGGCCGCCCCCCTTCCCAATACTTCCGGACTGGAGATTGTTTATGTGGTTCGCAACTCTGCGAAGTCTCTCACTTGTTGCGCTCGGGGTCGGTCTCACATCACCCGCAGTCACCGATCTCAACGCAGCCTCCGCTGTTGATGGCTTAAGTTATTCGGACAGCCTGACCGAACACCGCGGTAAGAGGACGCTAGAGCGCCTCAATGCGCAGTTGAGCAGGCCCAATCATGAGGTCGAACGCACAAAGATGAGCTTAGCGGGCCTACAAAGAGAAGAAAATCGCCAGCACCTGATTGCCTACTTGAACACATTCTCCGACCGCCCATTCGCCCTCGGCGCGACAGAGGTCGCCGCGCCTGCGACAGACGACGGGGAAGACGAGTACGAATTCGGCGTCCTGTTCGATGCTCCGGGCGTCGAGGTGACCTATCACACATGTATCGCCTGCCATTCGGAGATGATCGTCGCCCAGCAAGGGCTGACACGCGAAGAATGGGACAAAATGTTCGAGTGGATGGTTGAGGAACAAGGAATGTCCGAGATCGAAGAGCCCGATCGGACGGAAATCCTCGACTACCTTGCCGAACACTACAACACCGACCGGCCGAACTTTCCGCGACCTCTTGGAAACTGACGATGCATGGACAAGCGGTTTCGGCGATCCACGGCGTTGCGTGCCTGTGTGGGTCAGGTCACGCAGCGTTCCGCGTTCGCCGTCGCTTCCGTCAATGACGCCATCATCTGCTCGCTGGCCTGCCGCTGGGTCAGGAGCTTCAGGAACTCAGCGATAGCGTCGAATTTGCCTTGATCCATGCCGGTTGCGACGATCATGTGATCCACGTTGTTCGTCGTTGACCATGAAGCGACCTGAACGCCCGTGGTGGGCGTCTGGTCGTCCGGATTGAATTTCCCGCGAAAGTAGGAGAGGCGACAACCGTTACGACCGGCATAGTGGGTGACATGTCCATCTTCCACATGTCGCATCGCAACTGGCGTCAGGTTCGCACTAAAGAGGTCTGGGGCGTTCAAGCTCTCCCAAGCCACGACCGGGCGGACATCTCCGCCTTCAACGGCGAAGGTTTGTGCCGCAAAATCGGCGTGGACATCGAACATTGATGGTTCTGTGAAAGATGGCGGGCCAAGTGCGAGGGCTAAGGTAATTGCCGCCGCAGCCGCCCCGCCGACCAACCACCTTGCACGTTGCCGCTTAGCGTTCGCTGGCGCGCCCGTCTGAGGTGACGATGTAGGCTGCTGCCTTTCAGGACGCAAAGAACCAAGGCTTGCCGAAACGCCAGAGACATCACCCAACGCCTCATTCAGTGCGGGTTCTGACTCGAGGCGTGACTCAAAGGCTAGCCGCTCTGCGTCACCCAACTCGCCATCGTGATAAGCGTTGACCAGTTCCCAGTCTTTGTCGTTCAGTTCGTTCATCTTCTACGGTTCTCTAGCTCATTCCGAGCGCCCGTACCCTCGACAAGTGCCAAGAGGGCTTTCCTCGCACGGCTGACCCGGCTCATAACCGTCCCGTTTGCCACATTCATCACGTCTGCCGCTTCGGCGTACTTCAATCCCATGATGTCCACAAGACATAGCACTTCGCGCATGTCTGGCGGCAGCTTTTCAAAGGCAATGCGGATCAAAATGTCCCGCGCCGCGTCTGAGGTGCCTGCTTCATCGGAGAAACGTCTCTCCGCGGCCAAATATTCCCGGCGTATCCGTCTCTTTCTCAGTTCGTCGTAATGCAGGTTGCGGATCACCCGGAGCATCCAGGGACGCAACTCGTCAATGATCGCAGGGCGTTCCTCGGCTCTCAGCGCCCGCTCTATGGCGTCTTGCACCAGGTCCTCCGCATCGTTGGACGATGCGCATATAGCTGTCGCATAGGCCCGGAGTTCCGGAAGAAGCAATTCGATTTGAGTGAGCGACGCCATGTACGCACTTTGGCTTAGTTTGCCAGTCGGGTCAAAGTGGCAGTACGCGATCCTCCGCTGCAGCGTTACAAACGTCCGCTATGGTGCAAGTTTCTCGGACGCTACGCGCTGCCTTCGAGTAGCGCGATGCGCTGGCTGGCGTCCGAGAAGCGCCCAGGCACGAAATCGCAGGGTGTTTCTGACGGAGGGTAGCCCTTGCTCTATGGGGATTTACGACTGAGAGTAGAGTGCGAGGGCTTTTGAGCGCCAACGGCCTGCTGATACTGAGGTGGCTTTATCGGCCCGCCTTGATATGTGTGTTGCGACGCCATTTTGGCGCGATGCACTGATTTTGCCGCGCTTGTCATGTTTTGGTGATGTATCGGCGCAAGTCGACGGGTTCGCGGCGGCATTGTCGCCGCGAGCGTTTTGCAATCCACTTGCCTTGGCGCAGTGACATTGTTTGGCTTCATGCTGCGGTTCCTTTGTTTGGCGGCGCTCTGGGCTGGTGCTGCGGCGCAAAGCTCTCGATGATGATCATGCGTCCCGCGCAGGCTGGGCATGGCAGCGCGAGAACACGGGGGTTGTGTTCCTCAACGTCGGCAGTGTTGGCGTCCCTTTGGACCGGCGCATCGGCTGCGAGCAGGCTGCGAATGCGTGCGATGTTTGCGGTGCGGCCGCCATTGCCGAAAAAGCCGTAATGGCGGATGCGGTGCTGACTTTTGGGCAGAACATGGATCAGGAACCGGCGGATGAACTCGTCGATTGCCAGTGTCATGGTTTTGTGGCGCTCGGGTCCATCGAGGCGGTAATCCTTGACGCGGAAGGTAACGCTGTTTGCGTCGGCGCGGATCAGACGGCTGTTTGCAGTGGCGACCCTGTGGGTGTATCGCGACAGATAGGCCAGCACGGCCTTCGGCCCAGCGAACGGTTGCTTGGCGTACACAGCCCTTGCGTGCTCACAGCCGCCACAGGGCTACGCGCGCTGGACCATTCGGCTTCTGGCCGACAAGGTCGTTGAGTTGAACATTGTCGAGGCAGCCCACTTCAACACTGCTGCGCGCGCGCTTAAAAAACGAACTTAACCCGGATTTCTCAAAGTAAAGGGTGCATCGGCCCCAGGAATCTGAGAAAGTTCTTTTGCTACAAAGATCTATCAGGTTCAGGAGCGAGGTCCGATGCCAACACACTGTAACCGCGAACAGCTCGAATTTGAAGGCTTCGACGGACGCAAAGTTGTTGCCGCTTTCGACGGTGGAGCGATCACCTGTGACACCGGGGCGTTGTTGCTGCGCGAGACCGACAAAGCCATCGGACTATTCGACAGACTTGCGGGTTGCTTTGTCGACGGGCGCGATCCCGATTGCACAGTTCACAGCCTGCGCACCCTGATTGCCCAACGGGTAACGGCGATTGCCCTTGGATACGAAGATGTCGAGGATCACGACACTC
>NZ_CFHWAF010000111.1:0-7085 GCF_984452065.1 Hoeflea sp.
CGTCTTCTGGCTGATACTTCTCGGCATGCTGGCGCCCGGCTTTATCGGCACGACCATATTCTTCCACCAGGTCTATCTCGTCGAATTGCGCGGCTGGTCCATCGAGGCCTTTGCGGGATCGTTCGCTCTGCTTGCCGTCATGACTGTCTGCTTCGCTCTCCTGGGCGGGTTGCTTATCGACCGGCTTTCGGCGGTGCGGCTTCTGCCGACCTTTCTGCTGCCGCTTTCGGCCTCATGTTTTCTGCTGGCGCTCGTTGAGCCCTCCTGGGGCATGTTTGCCTTCATGGCGCTTCTCGGCATTTCCTACGGGTTTTCCTCAACGCTGTTCGGCGCTTTGTGGCCGGAGATCTACGGGACGCGGCATCTCGGCTCCATCCGCGCCGTGGTCATAGCGCTGATGGTTTTCTCCACGGCGATGGGGCCGGGTATCACCGGCTTCCTGATCGATTTCGGCGTCGCCTATCCGCTTCAGATCCTGTTGATGGGCGCCTATTGCATCGCCATCAGCGTCGCCATGATCTTCGTCAGCCGCCGCATCGCGGCACGCCAAACTGTCATGGCGGACCCGGTGGCTCAACAATAACGCTTGCCATTCACATTCGCCTTGAGTAACCCGCCATCATGACCGAACTGGAAGACAATCGTCCCGTCACCGTGCGTTTCGCGCCGTCGCCCACGGGCCACATACATATCGGCAACGCACGCACCGCGCTGTTCAACTGGCTGTTCGCCAAACAGCACGGTGGCGAATTCGTTCTGCGTTTCGACGATACCGATGAGGCACGCTCCAGCGACGCGTTTGCCGAGGCGATCAGGGCGGATCTGGAATGGCTCGGCATCAGTCCCGACATCGTGGCCTGGCAATCCAAACGGTTCGAGGCCTATGCCGCCGCCGCCGACCGGCTGAAGGCGGACGGACTGCTTTATCCCTGCTACGAAACCGGTGAAGAGCTGGAGCGCCGCCGTAAGCTTCGGCTCGCACGCCGCCTGCCGCCGGTATACGGCCGGGAGGCACTGAAGCTCACCGATGAGGAACGGCGCGCGCATGAGAGCGAGGGCCGCAGGCCCCACTGGCGCTTTCTATTGCCGAACTATGCCGAAAACCCCTTCGAGACGCGACGCACCGAGGTGCACTGGGACGATGTGGTGCGTGGTCCGCAGACCGTCGACCTTGCGTCGATGTCGGACCCGGTGCTGATCCGCGAGGACGGCACCTATCTCTACACGCTGCCATCGGTCATCGACGATATGGAGATGGGCGTGTCCCATATCATTCGCGGTGACGATCATGTCACCAATACGGGTGCGCAGATTGCCCTTTTCAAGGCGCTCGGAAGCGAGGCTCCATCCTTCGGGCACCATAATCTTCTGACCTCGGTTTCCGGTGAGGGCCTGTCGAAACGCTCCAATGCCCTGTCCATCGGGTCCCTGCGCGAGCAGGACTTCGAGCCCATGGCGATTGCCAGCCTCGCGGTGCTGATCGGAACGTCCGAGAGTGTTTCCGCATTGCCTTCCATGGCTGCGCTCATGGAACTGTTTCGCCCGGAATTCGCGTCCAAATCGGCCGCCAAGTTCGATCCGGCGGAATTGACGACGCTCAACCGGGCGCTGGTGCGCGCGCTTTCGTTTGAAGAGGCAGGTGCCCGGCTGGCGGCGGCCGGTATTGCCGGCGGTAAAGCCGAAGCTTTCTGGTACGCCGTCCGGGGCAATATCGACTTCGTCAAGGATGCGGCCGAGTGGTGGACTATAGTGACAACGGGCCTGAGCGATCCGGAGCCGGTGCCGGCGGAGGATATGGATTTTGTCCGCGATGCGTTCGCGCAGCTTCCGCCCGAACCGTGGGACGCGACGACCTGGTCGACCTGGACCGGCCGCCTCAAACAGGACAGCGGGCGCAGGGGTCGCGCCCTGTTCATGCCGCTGAGACTGGCGCTTACGGGTCGCCGGTCCGGACCGGAGCTTGCAGATCTATTGCCTCTGATTGGTCGGGCAGGAACTTTGGACCGACGACCCTGACACGCCGGTTCGGGTCAATCTCACGGGCTGGCGCCGCCGGCTGCGTTTCGACGGCCGCCGCGTCTTCGGGTTTGTCGTCATCGTTGCCCGGCGGCGTGATGATAATGATCGACCGGCTGCCTCCCGGGCTGACGGCAAGGTCATCTGCCGGCGGCCCCGGCTGGCAGCTGCATTGCGGATTGTCGGCGCTTCCGCTTCGATAGGCGAATGCGGTCGGTAGAGAACGGTACGGTGTCTGATCGGCAACGGAAACCATGTCCTCGCTCTCCTGATCCGGAACCCGGTGGAAGAACAGGCTGACATCGGCGCCGGGGCACATGGTGGCACAGCGCTCGGCGTCGCGGTCGAATTCCAGGGGCGATGCCGAAAACGAGACCGGAAAATAATACCCGTCGCAGGTTCTTACGCACATGGTGCGGTATCGGGCATACGGATCGCCGGGATCGATCAGGTTTTGCTCCGTTTCGATGCCGATCGACTGGCGGATGCGGACACCGTCATCCGGAGGGCAGCCATTGGCCCGAAGCGCCGCGAGAATGCGCTGGCGGGCGCCTGAGGCCTCGGGACGCGGCGCGTTGTGGCGTTGCAGGAGCAACCTGTCGAGCTGCGCTTCCTCGCGCGCCAGCGCGGCCGAAATCCGCCGGCACATGGCCTGGGTCCTGTTGCCGAATACGATGATGCTGCCGCCGCAATCGAGGCTGTAGAGATCGGATCGGATCTGCTCGATCCTTTGCCGCTTCTCGATGATCGCTGCGTCGTAGCCGCCGGCCGGAACAGCGCCGATCTCACGGCTGCCATACTGGTCGAGCTGTGCCTGCAAGCGGGAACACAGCGCCATATCCTGAGCCATTGCCTGCCCGCCCGCCGCCGTGGTCAGGATCGCCACAAGGACCAGAACGTACCGCAATCCAGAACCAGTCAGCTTCAAAACAAGCACCTTTACCGTGTTGCCGAAGCATACACGTAATCTGGAGAATTTATAGCCGCCCGGCCGCGGCCGACAGGCGCCGCTATTCCGGAACCGAGGCCTCGACAACGGCAAGTGTCGCCATATTGACCACGCCGCGTGACGTGACGGATGGCGTCAGGATGTGCGCCGGCTTCGCGCCGCCCAGAAGAATCGGACCCACATGCAGCGCATCCATCATCGTCTTGACAACGCCAAGCGTGATATTGGCCGCGTCGAGCGTCGGAAACACGAGCAGGTTCGCTTCCCCGGTCAGGTGGGAATCCGGCATCACCCGATTGCGCAAGATCTCCGAAATGGCTGAATCGCCGTGCATTTCTCCATCGGCTTCGAGTTCAGGGTCCAGTTCGCGGATCAGTCCGATGGCCTCACGCATCTTGCGGGCGCTTTCGCAATCGCGCGAGCCGAAGTTGGAAAGGGACAAGAGGGCCGCGCGGGGCGTAATGCCGAAGCGTCTGATTTCCTTGGCCGCCATCAGGGTCGTTTCGGCGATCTCTTCCGCGGACGGGTTCAGCGAAACATAGGTGTCGGTGAAGAATGTCGCGCCGCGCTGCGAGATCAGAAGGCTGAGCGCCGAAAACGCACGCACGCCGTCGTCGAGACCGATGACCTGCCTTACATCTCTCAGATGTTTGGCGTAACGGCCCTCGACCCCGCAGATCAGCGCGTCGGCGTCGCCTCGGCGGACTGCGAGAGCGCCGATAACGGTCGCATTGGTGCGCACCATCGTGCGCGCGGCCTCCGGATTGATGCCCTTTCGCCCGACCAGCGAGAAATAGAGATCGACATAGTCCCGGTAACGCGGGTCGTCATGCGGATTGGTGACCTCGAAATCCTTGTCCGGCCGGATCCTGAGGCCGAACCTCTTGAGCCGTGTTTCGATAATGTCCGGGCGTCCGATCAGGATCGGGCGGGCTATCTCGTCCTCGATCAGCACCTGGGTCGCGCGCAGCACGCGTTCGTCCTCACCCTCGGCGAAAATGACGCGCTTTTTCTCAGCGGTCTTGGCGGCGGCAAACAGCGGCTTCATCAACAGCCCGGACCGGAAGACGAACCTGTTCAGCTTGTCCAGATAGGCTTCCATGTCGGCCACCGGCCGGGTGGCGACGCCCGAATCCGCCGCCGCTTTCGCGACGGCCGGTGCGATGCGCAGGATGAGGCGCGGATCGAAAGGCGAGGGGATGAGATAGTCCGGCCCGAAGACGGGGGTGTCGCCGGAATAGGCTTTTGCTGCCACATCCGATGCCTCTTCGCGCGCCAGCCCGGCTATGGCGCGCACGGCGGCCATCTTCATTTCTTCGTTGATTGTGCTGGCGCCGCAATCAAGCGCGCCGCGGAAGATATAGGGAAAACACAGGACATTGTTGACCTGGTTGGGGAAATCGGAGCGGCCGGTGCAGATCATGGCATCCGCCCGCGCCGCGCGCGCGGCATCGGGCATGATCTCCGGTGTGGGATTGGCGAGCGCCATGACAAGAGGCTTGTCCGCCATCCGGGTGAGCATGTCCGGCTTGAGGACATTGGCGGCGGACAGCCCGAGAAAGACGTCGGCGCCCTCGATGTGATCCTCCAGCGCATGCTTTTCGGATTTCTGCGCATAGACCGCCTTCCAGCGGTCCATCAGAACCTCGCGGCCTTCATAGACAAGGCCTTCTATGTCGTGGACCCAGATGTTCTCGCGCTTGGCGCCGAGCTCGACCAGAAGATTGAGGCAGGCGAGGGCGGCGGCGCCCGCGCCGCTGGTGACGATCTTGGCGCTGTCGAGCTTTTTGCCGGCAAGTTCCAGCCCGTTCAGGATTGCCGACGCGACAATGATCGCCGTCCCGTGCTGATCGTCATGGAAGACGGGTATGTTCATCTTCTCGCGCAACTGGTCTTCGATCTCGAAGCATTCGGGTGCCTTGATGTCCTCCAGATTGATGCCGCCGAAGGTCGGCTCGAGCGCGGAGACGACCGAGACGACGTGATCGATATCCTGCGAATCGATCTCTATGTCGAAAACGTCGATGCCGGCGAATTTCTTGAACAGAACGGCCTTGCCCTCCATGACCGGCTTCGAGGCCAGAGGGCCAATGGAGCCAAGGCCGAGGACTGCGGTGCCGTTCGAGACGACGGCGACCAGATTGGCACGCGCCGTGTAGTCGGCGGCGAGGTCCGGCTGTTTCTGGATGGCAAGGCAAGGCGCGGCGACCCCGGGGGAATAGGCCAGCGCCAGGTCGCGCTGGTTGCCGAGCGGCTTCGTCGCCTGGATTTCCAGCTTTCCCGCCGTCGGATACTTATGGAAAAAGAGCGCGCTTTCCTCGAAATCACCTTGGTCGTGTTCATCCGGGGTTTCGACTTTGGAATTCATCAGGGCTTGTCCTTGCTTTGCCGGCGCAGACAGCGCCTTTTTTAAGTATTTACCTAAAACGCGCTCGGATAAAGACCGCCATCCACCAGAATGTTCTGGCCGGTAATGTAGCCTGCCTGCGAGGAGCACAGGAAGGCGCATGTGCTGCCGAACTCTTCTGCCGTTCCCATCCTGGCGGCCGGGACCTGTTTGAGGGCGGCGTGCTTGATCTCTTCCATGGTCTTTCCGGTTTTTTGCGATGTGTTGCGGAATGAGGACGCCAACCGGTCCGTGTCCATTTTTCCCGGCAGAAGCGTATTAATCGTGACGTTCTGCGATGCGACCCGGCGGGCTACGCCCGCCAGGAAAGATGTCAGGCCGGCCCGAGCGCCAGACGACAGATCAAGGCCGGGAATGGGCATATAGACGGAGGACGACGTGATGTTGACGATACGGCCGAACCGGCGCTCGCACATGCCGTCGATGACCGACTGGACGAGTTCGATGGGCGTCACCATGTTCTGGGTGACCCCTTCCAGGATCGCCGCCCGGTCAAGTTCCTTGAAATCCCGGGGCGGCGGGCCCCCGTTGTTGTTGACCAGTATATCCGGATCGGGGCAGGCATCCAGCAGGGCGCGCTGCCCGTCAGCGGTGGAAACGTCGGCGACGATCGCTTCGACCTGCGTGCCGGTTGCGGCGCGGATTTCATCCGCCGTCGCGGCCAGCGTATCGCCGTCGCGGCCGTTGATGACGACATGGCATCCGGCTTGCGCAAGCGCCATGGCGCAGCCCCTGCCGAGTCCGCGGCTTGATGCGCAGACGATTGCTTTCCTGCCCGCAAGGCCAAGGTCCATCCCGCTCTCCTTTCACTGTGTCGCGCCGGGTCCGGCATCCCTTTTGCACGAGCCGTCAATTCAGATCAAACCGTATTTGTCATCAGATTGTGATACGACTCTGGTTAGCCGTTGCGTGAAACGCTGAAACGTTACGGTGGCGATCATGGCACAGACGGCGAAACGGTATCGGACTCTCTTCATCTCCGATGTTCATCTGGGTTCAAGAGCGGCCAAGGCGGACTACCTGATTGATTTTCTTCGATATCATGAGGCCGAGCAGATTGTTCTGGTCGGCGATATCGTTGACGGCTGGCGGCTGAAACGCAGTTGGAACTGGCCGCAGGACTGCAACGATGTGGTTCAGAAACTCCTGCGCCAGGCCCGCAAGGGTACGCGAATTGTATATATCCCGGGCAATCATGACGAGTTCCTGCGCGACTTTCCCGGCACGCATTTCGGCGGCATAGAGGTGGCGCTCAATATGATCCACGAGGGTGCCGACGGCAAGCGCTATCTGGTGCTTCACGGGGACGAGTTCGACGTCGTCGTGCGGCATGCGCGCATTCTCGCGCACCTTGGCGACTGGGCCTATGATCTGGCGATCTTCGTCAATCGCGGTGTCAACGGATTGAGGCGCCGCGCGGGTCTGCCATACTGGTCCTTTTCCGCCTGGGCGAAGCTTCAGGTCAAACAGGCGGTGAACTTCATCGGCGAGTTTCAGCGCGTTGTCGTGGAAGAGGCGCGCAGGCGCGATGTCGAAGGCGTTATCTGCGGGCACATTCATCATGCCACGATCGAGGATTTCGGCGGTATCCGCTATATCAACACCGGTGACTGGGTTGAGAGCTGCACTGCCGTTGCCGAGGATTTCGACGGCAATATGCATCTCTTGCACTGGGACGTGCATTCCGATCAGGTCGAGGGACGGCGGGGCGTG
>NZ_CFHWAF010000111.1:7095-14635 GCF_984452065.1 Hoeflea sp.
CCGGACGGCGCGCGCCCAAGCGGCTTGCGGCCTAAATCGCGTCTTCGCTCACCCGCGGCAGGCCGTGAACGATCTCGTCCAGTGTGCGCCTTGCCTCGGGTATGGTGAACATCATCCAGCCATGGAACATGTCTTTTTCGGCAAATAGTTCGATCCGTGCGCCGCAGGCGTCCGCGAGATCGGTGAAGGAAACGCAGTCCGGATAGAGAATTTCGTTTGTGCCGACAAAGATCCTCATGGGCGGCAGGTCCTCCAGGTTTCCGTAGATCGGGCTCAGGCGGTAATCCTTGAGGTCATGTCCGGCCGCATGGAGCAGGGCGGCCTCTCTGGCGCCGTCGACACTCAGCCAAGGATCGGTGTCGGCCATATCGGTGATGCGGTGGTTGGTGAGCCCGGCATCAAGCCAGGGGCTGAGCAGGACGAGCTGATCGGCCATGCGAAGACCCTGGTGCGCGGCTTCGAGGCTCATCCCCGCCGCAAGCCCGGCGCCGGAACCGTCTCCCATCAGAACAAAGCCGCCTTGCGGCGCCGAGCCTGCCACGCGTTCGTATAGCGGCATGAGCGCCGCGTAGGCGTCGTCCCACCTGAATTGAGGGGCGAGCGGATAGAGCGGAACGATGATCCGGACGTCCGAGCGGGCCAGAATTTTGCTCACCAGCCCCCAATGCAAGGGGTCCATCCCGAAAAGGTGGAAACTGCCGTAAAGATAAAAAAGCGTGATGGAGGGGTTGCCGCCTTTGCGGCTTATCTCGATGACCGGCAATCCATCGTCATCGGACTGGCGCACGTCGAACGTCTCGCGCAGGCGTTTCGGCGGGTCGGAGCTTTGGCCATGCCGGCCGGTTTCAAGGCGCAGGCGTAGCGATTGCCCATCGGCGAATTGGCGGCTTTTCGTCATCCGCAGGAGCAGGGAAAACAGCCTGCTTTTTATGCTGGGCATGGGCGGATTGCCGAGGGCCAAAACCGAAATTTCCTATCCTGATCAAATGTTTGGAAAATAGATAGAGCAGATGTCATCAATATAAAACCATACCGCGAAGTTGTTTTGCTAGAGTATTGGCAATCGTTGGTAATACAGATACTTCAGAGCCTATGCTGCGTGTCGATGAAAACAATCGGAGATGGTGGCTGCTGACTGCAATGGCCGGCGGTTTGGGCCTGGTCCTTTTCGACGAGACTGTTGTCGGCGTCGCGCTTCCGGTCATCCGCGAGGAACTCGGAATGTCGGAGATCGCGTCCCACTGGGTCGTCAACTCCTTCTCCTCGTGTTTGCCGGCCTTGTCGCCGTCGGTGGCAGGCTGGGCGATATTCTGCCGCTTAAACCTTTGTTTTTGTTTGGAACGGCGGTTTTCGGGCTGTCTTCCGCCATGGCCGGGTTCGCGCCCACGACCGAGATACTGATCGCGGCGCGGGCCTTGCAAGGGGTTGGCGCTGCGATTGTCTTTCCGTTGTCCCTTAGCATCGTCACCCTCATTTTTCCGCGAGACCAACACGGCCTTGCGCTCGGCATCAAGGGAACCATCGGTACGGTGTTTCTGGCGCTCGGCCCTTTTGTCGGCGGCTTCTTTGCGGACTTTGCGTCGTGGCGGTGGATTTTCTGGATCAATCCGTTCCTGGCGGCCGCGATGATGTTCATCGTGGTTCGCGCCTGGACACATATCGAGGAACCGAAGTCCGGCCGCGGGATCGATGTCTTCAGTGTCGCATTGTTCTGCTCGGGCCTGGGTCTTGTTGTGGTCTCGATCATGCAGGCACCGGACTATGGCTGGGGCGCGGCGATTATCGTTGTGCCTTTCGCTGTCGGACTCTGTCTTTCGGCTGTTTTTGTCGTTCGTGAACTTCGACAGGACGACCCGCTCATCAATATGCGCCTGTTCACCAACTCGACCTTCGGCTCCGGCGTCTCCATCATATTCTTTGCGCAGTTCATGAAGGTGTGCACCTTTGTTTTCGGTGCGCTCTATTTCCAGAAGAAACTCGGGATGAGTCCGTTCATGGCTGGCCTTGCGATTTTGCCGGTGGTTGCGCTTCAGCCGTTCCTGGCGGCCAGTACGGGGAACCTGATCGATCGCCTGGGCACGCGCAGGCCGTGCAGGCCGACGTGCCATCGGCGGACTGACGCGCAGATCGCCTACCGATGATCAAGGATGCCCTGCTCTTTACGCTGCTTTCCTGACGGCAAGGACCGCATTGGTGCCGCCGAATGCGAACGAATTGCTGATGGCGGTGTTTATGTCGCGTTTTTTGGCAACGTTGGGCGTCACGTCGAGGTCGCATTCCGGGTCGGGTTCGTCATAATTGACCGTCGGCGGGACAATCCCCTCCTGAACGGCCTTCACGCAGGCGACCAGTTCAATGCCGCCACTTCCGCCGAGCGCATGCCCGTGCATCGATTTGGTCGATGAAACGGACAGTTCATCGGCGTGGCTGCCGAAGACGTTGCGGATGACCTTGGTTTCCGTCGCGTCATTGGCGCGGGTGCCGGTGCCGTGGGCGTTGATGTAGTCCACGTCCCGCGGTGACATGCGTGCCGACCGCAAGCAATGTTTCAGCGCCCGCGACGGACCTTCAACCGTCGGATTGACCAGATCTCCCGCATCGGCGGTCATGCCGACACCGGCAAGTTCGCAAAGGATTTTCGCGCCGCGCGCTTTTGCCAGGTCGGCGCGTTCGAGCACAACGACACCGGCGCCGTCCGCCAGCGCAAGGCCCTTGCGGTTCAGCGAGAAGGGGCGACAGGTCTGCGGCGCAAGGACGCGTAGCGCCTCCCACGCCTTCAGAACACCCCAGATAAGCGGTGCGTCGGTTCCGCCGACCACGGCGACATCCGCGTCGCCGCTCTTGATCGCCTGGTAACCGCAGACGATCGCATGGTTTGCGGACGAACAGGCGGAGGTCACGCCATAGACCGGCCCTTTGATGCCGTGCCACATGCTGATCTGGCTTGCGGGCGCCGAGGCCATCGAGCGCGGCACGGTCATGACGTGCGTGCGTTTGGCTCCGTCGATGAAAAACTTCCTGAAGCCCAGTTCGACGATCTCCCAGCCGCAGTTGCCGGCTCCGATAATGCAGGCGGACCGGTTGGCAAGATCCGCGTCGCTGAAATCCAGGCCGGCCTGACGGATCGCCTGATTGGCGCTTTCCATAGCAAGCAGCGTGAAGCGGTCGAAGGCAGGCAGACGGCGCTCGGGGACGCCGGCGTCCACGGGCCCGGGTATTTCGCCGCCGATCTCGATCTTGAGATTCTCGGTGGTGTTGATGTTGCGAAGGGGACGGATGCCGCACACGCCCTCTTTCATGGCCGACCAGGTTCGCTCGACATCATTACCCAGCGCGGATGTGCATCCCAGGCCGGTCACCGCGACCGCGGTATCTGCAATGCTCATTTAGCGCCGATGCCCATGGATTTGCCGAGTTCAAGCAGGTCGCCGACCGTCTTGATGGAGTCCGCCGCCGAAACCGTGTCGATATCGATTGCGATATCGTATTCTTCCTCAATCGTCATGATGATCTCAACCAGTTCGAGCGAGTTGACGCCGAGAGAGTCAAGGGTGGTATCTGAGGTGATTTTTTCGGGATCGTTTCCGAGTTGTTCACCGATAATCTTCGCGATCGTGCGTTCGGGATCAAGTGACTCTGTCATTATTGCGGCTTGTTTCTTGCGTTCAGGTCATACGGTTTCGCGCTCTATTGTCGCGGCACGACGGCACGGGACAATGGGATAGCGGTTTCATAACGGCAGGGCAAGAAGCTATTTACCTTCTACTTTCTTTATTACCCGGTCCAGTTTGCGAATGTTGAGAACGTCACGTTGAGCGCGCGCGCGCGGAACAGCCGGTATGCCGTAATAGATGCCGCCGGCGGGCACGGACGTTCCGACCCCCGCGGCCGCGCCGATGATCGCGTCGTCGCCGATCTTCAGATTGTCTCCGATCCCGGCCTGCCCACCGAGCGTGACCCGATCGCCCAGCACCGTACTTCCGGCAATTCCGGCCTGTGCGCACAGGATACAGTCCTCGCCGATCCTGACGTTGTGACCGACCATGACGAGGTCGTCTATCTTCGTGCCGCGGCCAATGACGGTCGGCTTCAGCGTCCCGGAGTCGATGCATGTGGAGGCGCCGATTTCAACGTCGTCGCCGATGATCACGCCTCCGAGACTTTCATTCTTGAGAAGTGAAGAATCCCGATCGGGTTTGTCGGAAACCTTGCCGGTCGCCTTCACGGCTTCCACGTTGCCGGGGTCGACGGGATGAAAGCTGAAACCGTCCGCGCCGATGGCGGCATTGGGATGAATGACGGCACGTGCGCCGATTTTGACGCCGACGCCTATGCGAGCGCCGGAAAAGACGGTTGAAGCGCGGCCGATTTCCGCCTCATCCAACACGGTGACATGCGACACCAGGGTCGTTCCGTCGCCGATGACCGCATTGTCCGCCACATAACACAGCGGACCGATGGTGACGTCGTCTCCCAGCACAACGTCCTGCCCGATAACCGCAGTGGGGTGAATGCCCCTTGTCTGTTTTGGACTCCTGCGAAAGAGCGCCGACAGGACCGGCAGCGTTTTGCGGTCCGCGGGGACGCGGATGACGGTTTGCGGTGCGATTTCGATGCCTGACACACCGGCCGGCAAAATCGCGGCCACGGCTTTTGTCGTCGCAAGGCCTTCGAAGAAATCCGGGCTGATGGCGACCGCCATGTCGCCGCCGCCGTCGGCAAGATCGGGTTGTACGGCCCGTTCGATTTCCAGCGCCGGATCACCGGTCACCTCGCCACCCAGCGCGTCCGCGATTTCCTGTGCCTTCAAATCGGTTCTCCCTTGTGAGGGCGCATTGTTGCAAAGCGCCTGAGTTTGCGGCTTTTGGCCTGAATGGACACCTTCAACTGTCGGGGATGGGTGGCCGACCTGGCGCCCGCCGGGGACCATACATGCCCGGCGATATTTTCACAACGCCGGCCATTTCAGCCGGGTTGCGAAGGGTCGCGTCCCCAAGCGCGGTTCATGGCGGCGCGCTGCGGATAAGCGGTGACAGTCGCGAGATAACTGGGTATGTGTCAATAATGTCGTTGCCACCTCCAACTGATTCCCAGCCATCGGGCGCCGCCGGGGGACAAAGCGGGAATATCGACGCTCGCAATGAGCCCGACGTCGACGTATCGAAGGCAGGCGACCAGACCCGCGTTTCACTGTCCGGAAACTGGCAGCTCCACTGCGTCGCCGATGTCGACGCGACCATGCGGGATCTTGAACAGTCGATACCGAAGGGCAGCGTGACGGTCGATTTCGGCAAGGTCGGCAAGGTCGATACGTCCGGAGCGCTCATTGTGGAGCGGCTGCGCGATCATCTGGAGATAAAGGGCTGCGAGGTCGCCTACCAGTCGGTCAGCGATGAGCAGAAGACGTTGCTCGAGGCCGTCGGCAATGCCTTTCGCGTGAAGCCTTCGGGGAGCGAGCAGCATGAACGGCGGCGCCTTGTCGACCGGATATTCGAGCCGCTCGGCCGCCTGACGGTTTCATTCTGGGACGATTTCATCGCCGCGATGTATATCCTCGGATCGGCGGTTCGCGGCACGCAGCTCAAGTCCGACCGGTCCTCGGGGATCTCCGTTGCGGCAATTGTCAGCCAGATGGACCATATGGGCGTCCGGGCGGTGCCGATCATCGCTCTGATGTCGTTCCTGATCGGCGGCATCATCGCCCAGCAGGGCGCCTTTCAATTGCGCTATTTCGGCGCCGAGATCTTTGTGGTCGATCTTGTCGGCATCCTGCAGTTGCGTGAAATCGGTGTGCTGCTGACGGCGATCATGATCGCCGGCCGCTCGGGCTCGGCGGTAACGGCGGAAATCGGTTCGATGAAGATGCGCGAGGAGGTGGATGCGCTCAAGGTCATGGGCCTCAATCCGGTCGGCGTCCTTGTCTTCCCGCGCCTTGTGGCGTTGACGGTCATGCTGCCGGCGCTGACGATCGTCGCCAATTTCACCGCCCTGCTTGGTGCCGGCGTCACGGCGTGGGTCTACTCCGGCATCACGCCTGATACGTTCCTCGCCCGGCTGCGCGAAGCGATCGACATGTCGACCATTGTCTCCGGCATGATCAAGGCGCCTTTCATGGCGCTGATTATCGGCATTGTATCCTCGGTCGAAGGGCTGAAAGTCGGCGGCAGCGCGGAATCGCTGGGGCGTCACGTGACATCGGCTGTCGTCAAATCCATATTTGTGGTTATCCTTGTCGACGGCATGTTCGCCATCTTCTACGGAGCGATCGATTTCTGAGCATGGCGAAGCAATCCCACGAACACTTTGAACTTGGTGTGGCCAAAAAGGACGTTGCGGGCCGCGAGTGCATATTGGAGGCACGCAATATCAGCGTCGCGTTCGGGTCCCATCAGGTTCTCAAAAACCTTGATCTGGATATCTGGCGCGGCGAAATCCTGGGATTTGTGGGGGCTTCGGGTGCGGGAAAATCCGTCTTGTTGCGCACCGTTCTGCAACTGTCTTCCCGGCAGGAAGGCACCATCAAGATTCTCGGGATCGATTACGACGAGGCGACGCCGAGGCAGCGCTTTGCGCTCGACATGCGGCTCGGCGTGCTGTTCCAGCACGGGGCGTTGTTTTCCGCCCTGACGGTTCTGGAGAACATACAGGTGCCGATGCGCGAATATCTGGACCTGCCGAAGAGCCTGATGGACGAACTCGCGCTTGTGAAGATCGAACTGGTGGGTCTTCGGCCGGAAACGGCCTCGCTCTATCCCTCTGAGCTGTCGGGCGGCATGATCAAACGCGCGGCACTGGCGCGTGCCCTGGCGCTGGATCCGGATCTGGTGTTCCTCGACGAGCCGACATCCGGTCTCGATCCCGTCAGCGCCGCCGAATTCGACGAACTTATCGCCAAACTCCGCGATACGCTGGGGTTGACGGTCTACATGGTGACCCATGATCTGGACAGCCTGTTTTCCGTCTGCGACCGCATCGCGGTGCTCGGTCACAAGAAGATCGTCGTCGAGGGCACAATTGAAGACATGCTGGCCAGTGACGAACCGTGGGTGCGGTCCTATTTCCATGGGAAACGCGCGCGTTCGCTTGTGCGGGCGAAATGATGGGGCCATAGTTGGCGGGTTAATCGGGGATAGAATCACCTTGGGGTCAAGGTGATGCGTAAAGCAGGATATGGAAACCAAAGCGAACTACACGCTGGTCGGGGTGTTTACGCTCATCGTCATGGTGGCGGCGTTCGGCTTCGTGTACTGGATGGCGACGTTCGGAAAATCCGGCACGACCGCGCAGCTTGAAATCCGCATTCCCGGTTCCGCCGGCGGCCTGAGTGTCGGTGCGCCGGTCCTGTTCAACGGCATCCGGATCGGCGCGGTTCAGTCGCTGACGATTGACGGTGTCGATCCGAACTTCGTGCTTGCGATGACCGAGGTCCGGGCGTCGGCGCCGGTCTATGCGACAACAAAGGCGAAGCTCGGCATCCAGGGGCTTACGGGCCAGGCGCATATCGAGCTCAGCGGCGGCGACAAAACCGGTCCGAACATTC
>NZ_CFHWAF010000112.1:0-14619 GCF_984452065.1 Hoeflea sp.
TGTCAAGCACATGCTTTGCACCCAGCTCTCGCAGATGGTCCTCTTGCTCTTGCTTGCGCACGATCGCGATGGGCGTGATATCGTGGTCGCGGCCAAGCGCCGTCAGCAGCTTGCAGAGCTGGCTGTTCGCCGCCGTCAGGATGAAGCTTCCGGTCTGCGAGGCGCGCACGATGTCGAACATGGCCATTGCCGTGAGCGGATTGACGACGTGCCCGGCCGCATCCTCATCGCGCATGTCGGCGCGCACCGGGATACACACCTTGGCGGAGGTGATGGCATAGTCGGTCCATGCGCCGGACCCGGCGGGATCGACGGTAAAGGCGACGCGTTTTCCGACAAGGGAAGACGCATAGTCCCCGTTTCCGGCAACAACTTCTCCGACACCCTCGAAGCCGGCCGCCGCGCCCTTGACGCGGGGATGTCCGTATTCGCCCTTGATGTAATGCAGATCGGACGGGTTGACCGACGCCATCGCCATTTTGATCAGCACCTGACCGTCCTTCAAGTCGGGCAGGGCGATTGTCGCGGGCTCAAGATAAAGGTCCAGGCTTTCGATATGAGGCCCCTCGGACTTTCCCGAATAGCCGTCATGCTTCTGCACCAGTGCGAACGTTTCTTTGGGCAATGCCAAGGTCAAGCTCCTTCCGGCACAAGGACGAGTTTTCCGACGGCGCCACGGTCCAGCACTCTGGACAGAACGTCAGCGGCCTGTTCCAGAGGGTATCTGCCCTCTATATGGGGCTTCACCTTGCCTTCCAGATACCAGCCGATCAGTTCCTTCATATTGTCGGCGTATGTCTGCGGTTCGTTCTGCGTAAAGGAGCCCCAGAAAACGCCGACAAGCGAAAATTCCTTCACCAGTGTCAGATTGACCGGCAGTTCCGGAATACGGCCCGATGCGAAGCCGATAACGAGAAGGCGGCCTTTGCGGGCCATGGCACGGCAGGCGGCATCAAAAGCGTCTCCTCCGACCGGATCGAAGAGCACGTCGACGCCCTTGCCGCCGGTGAGATCCTTCAAACTGTCCTTGAGGTTTTCATAACCGATCACCTCATCCGCGCCGGCGCCGGTCGCCACCGCCTGTTTTTCCTCGGTTGATGCGACGGCGATCACCCGGGCGCCCATCGCCTTGGCGATCTGGATCGCGGCAATGCCCGTCGACCCGGCGGCGCCCAATATGGCGACGGTCTCGCCGGGTTTCAGTTCGGCCCGCTGCTTGAGGGCATGGTGTGCGGTGCCATAGGCGCACATCAGCGCGCACGCATCGGCGGCGTCCATGCCGGGCGGCAGCGGGAAGACCGCCGCCTGGGGCACGCCGACCAACTCCGCATAGCCGCCCAGTTGGCCGAGTGCGGCGACGCGATCGCCCGGTTTGAATTTGTCGACTGCGGGGCCGACGCTGTCGACAACGCCCGCCACCTCCATTCCGGGAACGAACGGCGTTGGCGGCTTCATCTGATAAAGGCCCTGCACAAGCAGACCATCGGGATAATTGACACCGATCGCCTCGGGCCTGACCACAACCGTATGGTCCTTTACGTGCGGATCGCCGGTTTCCCTGTACTCAAGGTTTTCCAGCGGGCCGAAGGCCTCGCAAAACACAGCCTTCATGGTCAAACGCGCTCCTGGGTGTATTTCTTCAGTTCCTTGCGGGCAACCTGCATGCGGTGAACGGCATCCGGGCCGTCGGCCAGGCGCAAGGTCCGCAATCCGGTCCATGCGCGGGCGAGGGGGGTGTCCTGCGACACGCCTTCGCCACCATACATCTGCACCGCTTCATCGGTCACCTTGAGCGCCACACGGGGCGCAACCACCTTGATCTGGCTGATCCAGGGTGCCGCGGCGCGCGCATCGCCCTGGTCCATCATCCAGGCGGCCTTCAGGCACAGCAGCCGTGCCATTTCGATATCCATGCGGCATTCGGCGATAATGTAGTAGTTCGCGCCGAGCTTGGCGAGCGGTTTGCCGAACGCCTCGCGCCGCAGCGATCGCTGACACATCATTTCCAGCGCGCGTTCGGCCTGACCGATGGCCCTCATGCAATGGTGGATCCGGCCCGGCCCAAGCCGCCCTTGAGCGATTTCGAAACCACGGCCCTCACCGAGAATGAGGTTGTCGGCCGGAACCCGGACATCCGTAAACCGGAGATGAAGGTGGCCGTGCGGCGCATCGTCATGACCATAGACCTGCATGGCCCGCAGCTTTTCTATTCCCGGCGTGTCGGCCGGAACCAGGATCATGGAGTGGCGCTGGTGTCTCGGCTGATCGTCGCCGCCGGTCTTGACCATGACGATGTAGATCTCGCAACGCGGATCGCCGGCGCCCGACGACCACCACTTCTCGCCGTTCAGGACATACTCATCCCCGTCGCGTTCACAGCGCATGGCTATGTTCGTGGCGTCGGACGAGGCGACATCCGGCTCCGTCATCAGATAGGCCGATCTGATCTTGCCTTCCAGCAACGGCGTCAGCCATCGGTCCTTGTGGGTATCGCTGCAGTAGCGCTCGAGCACCTCCATGTTGCCGGTGTCGGGCGCCGAGCAGTTGAAGACCTCCGCGGCTATGCCGGCTTTGCCCATTTCCTCGGCCAGATAGGCATATTCGACGGTGGTCAGTCCGTAACCGCGTTCGGAATCGGTCAGCCAGAAATTCCAGAGGCCTTTTTCCTTCGCCTTTGCCTTGAGGCTCTCGAGGATCTCGGTCTGCCGCGCGGTGTAGCTCCAGCGGTCTTCCTTGTCCACCTCGCCGAGAAATTCCTCCTCAAGCGGAAGAATCTCATCCCTTACCATGGCGCGAACTTCTTCCAGGAGCGGCGCGACCTTGTCGGTGATGCCCAGATTCATGTCAGACATTTGCAGCGAGTTCCTCCGTCAATCCGAGACCGCGCAATGCGAAGAGCGCGCATTGGCTCGCGATGTGTTCAATTGTACCGTCGTCCTGGCCTTCACGCTCCCGAAACCAGAAGAGAGGTGAATTCAGGGAAATAAACATAAGTTGTAAGGCAATGCTTGAGCTTTCGAAATGCGCAATGCCCTCCTTCTTCGCGGCCTCCAGGACCGTTCGGAATATGTCGGCGTAGTTATCGCGCATGGCCTGCAGTTCGATCAGGATCTCGCGCTGCTCCGGCGTGGTTGCGCCGCGCTGCAGCAGTTCCACGCCCTCCCAGACACAGCGTTGAAACGGCTGTGTGCGGATCATCGCCACACAATGTGTCTTCGTCATATGCCGCAACTTCTCCGCGGTCGGCATCGAGGCGGATGCAATCGGCGCGATCACGTCGAAATTCATCTGCATGCCGTGGCGAAACACGTCAAAGAAGAGCTCCGCCTTGGAGCGGTAATGATGATAAATGCGGCCCTTGGTTGCCCCGAGGCTGCGCGCAACATCGTCGATGCTGGTTGCCGCATATCCGCGCGCCATGAAGCATCTGGCAGCCGCTTGGAGGATGTCTTCCTGAACCGGGCGAACCGGGCTCTGTGTCGCCGATGCGGACATAGGCGCGATGTTCCTCCTCCAGGCTATGTCGATCCCGAGGCCGTAGCATGGCCTCGAAATCTCTTTGTTCGTTGTCAGGAGAGGAACATACTACCGGGTATGTTGTCAATCAGCGTTCGGAGAAATCCGACCGGCCGCGACCTTCCGTATCAGATATCGAGGGCATGCCTGAACCAGGAAATGGTCTCGCGCAGACCATCTTCGAGGCTGACCTCGGGTTCCCATCCGAGTTCCCGTTTTGCGACCGCGATATCGGGGCAGCGCTGCAGCGGATCGTCCTGAGGCAGCGGCTTGAAGGCGATCTCGGACCGGCTGTCGACCAGCGACAGGACACGCTCTGCGAGTTCAAGCATCGAGCACTCGTCCGGATTGCCGAAATTGATCGGCCCGGTGACATCTTCGGAACTGTCCATGAATGTCAGCATGCCGTCGATCAGATCATCCACGTAGCAGAAACTGCGGGTTTGTTTGCCGTCGCCATAGATGGTGATCGGATCGCCCTGAAGCGCCTGAACGATGAAATTGCTCACCACGCGCCCGTCGCTCGGATGCATCCGCGGGCCGTAGGTATTGAAGATTCGCATCACCTTGATGCCGACATCGTTCTCCCGGTGGTAATCGAAGAACAGCGTTTCCGCACATCGCTTTCCCTCATCGTAGCAACTGCGCGGACCGATCGGATTGACGCGTCCCCAGTAGTCTTCGCTTTGAGGGTGGACCTTCGGATCTCCGTAAACCTCCGAGGTTGACGCCTGCAGGATGGGAACATTCAGACGCTGTGCGAGATCGAGCATGTTGATTGCTCCCAGCACGCTGGTCTTTGTCGTCTGTACCGGGTCGAACTGGTAGTGAACGGGAGAGGCGGGGCAGGCAAGGTTGAAGATCCGCTCCACCTCAACCTTCAGCGGTTCGACCACATCATGACGCATCAACTCGAAATCGGTGCGCCCGAGCAGGTGTTTGATGTTGTTGCGTTGGCCGGTGAAGAAATTATCCACGCACAAGACGCTGCCGCCGCGCTGCAACAATGCATCGCAAAGATGCGAGCCCAAAAAACCTGATCCGCCGGTGACGAGAATCTCCCGCATGCTGTCTCCTGGAAAGTACAACGCATCGCAAGCCCGGTCCCAACCTGCCGGAACGGTTGCGCTTTTTGGCATTGGTTTATTGAATCATGAGATGGGACACAACCGCATTCTTGGCAAGCGCAATCGCCGGCGCTTTACAAGCCTGCTGCGGCCTGCAATGGAATGCCGAGGCAACTTGGAAACCTTCCGACGCGGTGCAGGGGTAGCCCTATGGGACTGAACAAAGGCGCACGCCGGCTTTCAAATCATGTCGCGGCATACGGCTCGATGATCGCATACCGGCTGAACGCTTCCGGCAAAACCGAGGCGGACTGCCGCTATATCGGCAGCCACGGCATCAAGAAAGCCTGTGACTTCTGGACGCGGGAAGGCAGCCCGCATCATGCCATACGGGCAAACGGACAGGGTGGTTCCGCGCAGGCGACGCCCTCTGCCATTTACGTCAAGACCAGTTTTCTGCGGAAATTTTGCGACGATCACCTGGATGAACTGGATTTCCCGTTTGTCCTGGCAACCGGTTGCTGTGATATGGAAGCCGGCTCGAGAGACCTCAGCCCGCAACTGCGCGCGCGTCTTCTGGACAACACCAAGCTGATTTCATGGTACGCGCAAAACTGCAACGACAACCATCCCAAGCTCAAGCCGCTCCCGATCGGCCTCGACTATCACACGCTGACATTCAAACCGTACTTCGATCCGTGGGGTTATTTCGACACGCCCGTCGGGCAGGAAAAGACTCTTGATGCCATAAGGGTAGCGGCACCACGGCTGGAGGCCAAGGCACCCACAGGATATTGCAACTGGCACCACGTCCTTGATCGTGGAGATCGTTTGAGATGCATCAACGGTGTGGGCCTGGACACGCTGACGCTGGAGAAGCCTTCGGTCAGGCGGTCCTTGAGCTGGAAGAACAACACGGCTCATTTCTTCACCATCAGTCCGCTCGGGGAGGGAGCGGATTGCCACAGGACCTGGGAGGCTCTGCTGCTGGGTTCCGTGCCGATCGTTCCCCGCTCGGGGATCAGCAGTCTCTTCGATGATCTGCCCGTTTGCGTCGTTGACGACTGGAGCGAGGTCACGGCGCGGTATCTGAAAGAGCAGAAGGAACGAATTCTCGCGTCCGAGTTCGATTTTTCCTCGCTTTATCTCGATAGCTGGCGGGACCGGTTGCGAGGCCGGTTGCATCGCCCGGCAACCCGGCAGTCGTTTCAGGAGTTTGTCGACACGGCCCATGAAGGGCCGCGCCAGTGCGATGAGAGCCGGCAATCACCATGAAGGGGCAGGGCCATATGACCTACGATATGACAGGACGACGCGTGCTGGTGACCCATGCCACCCGCTATATGGGCCCCGCCTGTATCAAGGAGTTTGCGGCCAGCGGCGCTGACGTTCTGGCCGACGACAGCGACTTAAGCGGCGACGAAGACTGCCGGGCGCTGATTGAACGCTCCTCGCCGATTGACGTGCTGATTGTCAACCTGGCGGCGCCCAACCACTACGGAACCCCGGTGACGGAGCTTGAAGAACCGGCATGGCGCGACATGTTCTCGCTTCTGGTGCATCCGCTGCATGGGCTCGTGCGGCATGCCCTGCCAAAGATGATCGAACGGCAAAAGGGCAAGATCGTCGTATTCGGGAGCGCCACCCCGTTGCGTCCGATGGGACGGCTTGCCGCGTACAGCGCGGCGCGGGGCGCGCAGATATCCTACGTCAAATCGGTGGGCGTCGAGGTGGCGCGGCATAATGTGCAGGTCAATCTGATCGCGCAGAACTGGGTGGAAAACCCGGCTTACTATCCGCCCGAAATGCAAGCGAACCCGAAGTTCCAGAAGAACCTGAAGGATCAGGTCCCCATCGGCCGGCTCGCAAGGCCTGAAGAGGATATCGCTCTCGCGCTGTTTCTGGCGAGCGATCAAAGCGACTTCTTCGTCGGCCAGGCCATTCCGTTTGCCGGAGGCTGGACAAGTTAGCGCAAATCGCCCCGGACTTTATGCGCCGGTTTCCTTTGTTGGCGAAGCCCGATCGCGTCCGATGCTCACATAGGTGAAGCCGTAGCGCGCCGGTTCCTTACGCCGATGAATGTTCCGCAGATCGATCATCAACGGCTGCGCCATGGCATCGCGCAGCCTTTCAAGTTCCAGCGCACGCAGCACGTTCCACTCCGTCATGATGACCACCGCGTGCGCGCCCACGGCCGCCTCGTAAGGGTCATCGGCCCACACCACCTCCGGATAGAGACTGGCTGCCGGCTCCATCGCCTTCGGGTCGAAAGCCCTGACCTTGACGCCGTTTTTCAGCAGCAGATCAACGAGCGGAAGGGCAGGGGATTCACGGATGTCATCCGTATCCGGCTTGAAAGCGATACCAAGCACGGCGACGGTTTTTCCCTGCGGGGCGCCGATCGTTTCAAGGACCCGTTCGGCCATCCTGCTCTTGCGGTCTTCGTTAAAGGAGATCGTTGCCTCCACCAGTGGCTGATCCGTGCCAACGGACCTGCCGAAAGCCGCCAGCGCCCTGGTATCCTTGGGAAAGCACGATCCGCCGAAGCCGGGGCCGGCACGCAGGAATTTGTCGCCGATACGCTGGTCGAGGCCGATGATCTCCGAAACCTCGATGATGTTCGCATCCACCTTTTCGCACAGATCGGCGATATTGTTGATGAAGCTGACCTTCATCGCAAGGAAGGCGTTTGAGGCATATTTGCTCAACTCCGCACCGGCGAGCGAGGTCGTGGAGATCGGCGTGTCCTGGAGCTTCAACGGGCGGTAGAGCGCTTCGGTCACCTCACGGCCGCGCTCGTCATGGACGCCGATCACGACGCGGTCGGGCCGCATGAAATCCTGAATGGCCGACCCCTCGCGCAAGAACTCCGGATTGCTGACGACGGAAAAATCGAGGTCCGGACGCAGTTTCGCGATGCGTTGCCTGACACGCTCGCATGTCCCCGGAACCACCGTGCATTTGACGATAACAACGGTGCCGTCCTTCAGATGCGGAGCAATATCGTCAACGGCGGAAAACACATATGTCAGATCGATGTCTTCGCCGCCGGCGATCGAAGGGGTGCCCACGGCAAGAAACACAACGTCGCAACCCGGAACGCATCGCGAGACGTCGCCTTCAAATTGCAGACGGCCGGCTTCGGCATTCGTGCGCATCATCTGCTCAAGTCCGGGCTCATAGATCGGACTTATATTGTCTTTCAACAACGCCACCTTATCCGTGTTGTTGTCGACGCATGTGACATGAAAGCCGAACTCGGAAAGGCATACGCCCGTTACGAGACCGACATAACCGGTTCCGATAATCGTTATGATCAAAACAGCCTCGTGCGGTTTATTTCGGTAGGGTGTCGACCTGTTTTACTAATCCGCCGGTCTTGGCGTTTTCATTGCCAGTGCGTGGCGGTATAAACAATTCGCGGAACAATTCCAAACCATATAAAGACACTTCGACCGTCCAGCACTGTGGAAACATCCCCTATGGCAGATCAGACATCAGCCCCGATCATCGTAACCGGGGCGGCAGGCTTCATCGGCTTTCACGTCGCCAGGCTTCTTCTGGATGCGGGGCACCGTGTTGTCGGCATAGACAATATGAACGCGTACTACGATGTCGGTCTGAAGGAGGCCCGACTGGCGCGGTTGCAGGGCCGCAACGGCTTCAGTTTCGAACGTCTGGATCTCGCCGACAAAGACGCGGTGGCAGCGGTTTTCAGCGCTGTTCAGCCAACCCATGTCGCGCATCTTGCCGCCCAGCCCGGCGTTCGCTATTCGCTGGAAAACCCGCATGCCTATGTGGACAGCAACATCTCCGGCTTCCTCAATGTACTGGAAGGCTGCAGGGACGGCGGCGTTGCTCATTTGGCCTATGCGAGCTCGAGCTCCGTATACGGCAACAGCAAGGATGTGCCCTACAGCACCCGGCAAAATGTGGACAATCCGATCAGCCTTTATGCCGCCACCAAAAAGTCGAATGAACTGATGGCGCATGTCTACAGCCATCTTTGGAATATTCCGGTGACCGGACTGAGGTTCTTCACGGTCTACGGCCCATGGGGCAGGCCGGATATGGCGGCCTATCTGTTCACCAGGGCGATCCGCAATGGCGAACCGATCAAGGTGTTCAACAATGGCGACCTGCGCCGGGATTTCACATTCATTGACGACATTGCGAATGGCGTTGTCAAAGTGCTGCTTTCGCCCCCCGGCAAATCATCCGGTGCGGGCACACCGGCGCGGAACGACCCGACGGCGCCGCTTTACCGGCTCTACAACATCGGCAACAGCGAACCGGTCGAACTCCTCAAAATGATCGAAACGCTTGAAAAAGTGACCGGCCAGACGGCTCGAAAGGAGTTTTTGCCGATGCAGCCCGGTGACGTTTACGAGACTTATGCCGATACCTCGGACCTGGAGCGCGACTTCGGTTTCAAGGTTCATACGCCGCTGGAAGAAGGGCTTGCCGCCTTTGTCGAATGGTATGACAGCTACCATGCCGCCGCTGACGGAAGATAGGATTGCGGAGATTCCGGACCTTTATCTGATACGCCACGGCCAGACCGAATGGAACCGGCTGGGCCGATTTCAGGGCATCCGCGATATTCCGCTGGATGCGGTCGGTTTGAGACAGTCGCGGGACGTTGGGCAGCGGCTTCTCCACTACCTCGATGCGCATCGGCCGCATCCGGATGAACCGCGGGTCCTGTGCTCGCCGCTGCAGCGGGCCGAAAAGACCGCCGAGATCGTCGCCCGGCAGCTTTCGGTCCGGCAAGACAGCTTGCGCAAAGTGCCTGAACTGCGTGAGGTGTCCTATGGCGAGTGGGAAGGCATGACGACGCTGGAAGTCAAGGCGGCTTATCCCCGGTCACGGCGGGCCCGAAAAGCCGACCGCTGGGGCTTTGCGCCGCCGGGCGGTGAAAGCCATTCGTCACGCCTGGATGATATCAGGGCGGTTCTGGAAGGGTTGGACAAACCGACCGTTATTGTCTCCCATGCGGGAATACTCAGAATCTGCCTTTTTCTTCTCGGCCTGAAGAACGAGGAAGAGGCTCTTCTGGAACCGATTCCACAGGATAAGATTCATGTGTTTTCAAAAGGGTCATTGGCACTGATATAAAAATGCTGCAAATATGACCTAAACACGGTGAAGAAGCGGCAATAACAGCATCCGCACGACCGGCTCACAGGGGAACAGGCGCTGAATGAATGAGGGAGTTGCCGATCTGCTGCGCGTGGAAAATCTCCGCGTGGGGATCGGGTCACGGGAAACGATGGTGGACGTCGTCAACGGTGTCAGCTTTCGCATCCCCAAGGGCAGGACAGTTGCGCTTGTCGGCGAGTCGGGCTCGGGCAAATCCATCATAGCCCAGACGATCATGGGCATACTTCCCGACGTCGCCGAGGTGACCGGCGGCTCAATCAAGTTCTACGATCCGCTCAATGGAGACGAGCCCGTCGATATCGTCAAACTGGCGCGCGACGGCCGGCAGATGAGGCAATTGCGCGGAGGGCGCATCTCCATCATTTTTCAGGAGCCGATGACATCGCTGTCGCCTGTGCACACGGTCGGCAACCAGATTGACGAGGCGCTCTATCTTCACCGCGATGTCAGCAAAGGCGAATGCCGGGAACTGACGGAACAGATGCTGGCCCTCGTCGGCTTCCCCGATCCCTCGCGCGCCTACAACATGTACTCGATGGAACTGTCGGGCGGCCTGCGTCAGCGCGCGATGATCGCGATGGCGCTGGTTTGCAATCCGGCATTGCTGATTGCCGATGAGCCGACGACCGCGCTGGACGTGACGGTCCAGGCACAGGTGCTGGCGGTTTTGAAAGACGTGCAGCGCAAGCTCGGCATGTCGCTGCTCCTGATTACCCACGATCTCGGCGTCGTGGCAAACATGGCCGATGAGATTTTGGTGCTCTATCACGGCGCCATCATGGAAGCGGGGACGCTGGAGGATATTTTCCACAATCCCACACATCCCTATCTCAAGGCGCTCCTGGCCGCCGTTCCGAAACTGGACATGGAGCCCGGCGAAAAACTGGTCGCCCTGCGGGAGGTTACCCAGCCTCTGCCCGAGTCTTTCAAGGAGAAGGCGCAGCAAAGATCATATTCGGATGAGGACAGTATCCTGACGGTCAGGAACCTGTCCAAGAGTTTCGAGTCAAAAAAGGGCAGTATGCTGGTCAGCTCGGAAGCGGACAGGGTGATCGCCGTCGACAATGTGAGCTTTACCGTCCGCTACGGCGAGTGTTTCGGATTGGTCGGCGAAAGCGGATGCGGCAAGACATCGATCAGCAAGATGATCATGCGGGCCATTACGCCGTCAGGCGGCTCGATCTGCTTTAACGACGGCAAGAGCGAGGTCGATCTTGCCGCCCTGCATACCAGGGAACTCTTCGATATACGCCGAAAGATCCAGATGGTCTTTCAGGATCCGTTTTCGTCGCTCAGCCCGCGGTCCACCGTGCTCAATATCCTGTCGGAGCCACTCGAAATTCACGGGGAGGGCAATCGCCAGTGGCGCGCCGAAAGGGCACGCGAGCTGATGAGCATGGTCGGATTGTCGCCAACCTTCCTCAATCGCTATCCGCACAGCTTTTCCGGCGGGCAAAGACAGCGCATCGGCATTGCCCGGGCACTGGCGCTCGATCCGGATCTGCTCATTTGCGATGAGCCGGTGTCCGCACTGGATGTGTCGGTGCAGGCGCAGATCCTCAACCTGTTGATCCGTCTTCAGAAAGAACTCAATCTGACGACCATCTTTATTTCCCACAATCTCGCGGTTGTGAACTATGTGGCTGATCGCGTCGCCGTCATGCGCCGGGGACGCATTGTAGAAATCGCTCCCGGCCGGGTGTTGTTCCAAAACCCCGTCCACCCCTATACTCTAAGTCTGTTGCAATCCATTCCCACGACGGATTTGGCTTGCCCCCTTGCGCTGGGACATGCCGATATCCTCTCATTCAGCGCATCGGACAACTGGGATGAGCGTTTCATTCCGGAAAGACCCGGGGCGGAAATGCAAATGCTCGAGGTTGGCGAGGACCATTACGTCCTTGTCCGCCCAAACTGTGATACGACAAGGCTGGTAGCATGATGTTGAAGCACATTTCACCCGTAACCACGTTGTTCACGCTGCTGTTTTCAGCGGCCATGGTGAGCGCCGCGACCGCCGCGCTCAAGGAGCCTCCGATCCTCGAACCGATGGTTCAGTCCGGGGAACTGCCGCCGATGAGCGAGCGCTTGCCCGAGCAGCCGCTGAAGGTGAATTTTGATGCCAACGGCAGGACCATCGGAAGGTATTGCTGCAGCATGGAAATGCTGATGGGCAAGGCCAAGGACATCCGCATGATGACCGTCTACGGCTATGCCCGGCTGGTCGGCTTCGATGAGAACTTTGCGCTGAAACCCGACATCCTTGAAAAATTCGAAGCGGAAGAGGGACGCATCTTCACGCTTCATCTCCGCAAGGGCCATAAATGGTCCGACGGTCATCCCTTCACGGCGGAGGATTTCCGCTATTACTGGGAGGATGTCGTCAACAATGAGGAATTGACGCGCGCCGGCCTGCCGCAGGTTCTGCTGTCCAACGGCAAGCCGCCCAAGTTCGAGGTTATTGACGAGCACACGGTTCGCTATACCTGGGAGGACCCCAACCCCGCATTTCCTCTCGGCCTTGCCTATCCGCGCGCCACATACATCTACAAACCGGCGCATTTCATGAAGCAGTACCACCCCGCCTATACCGATCGGGATGAACTGGAAAAAAAGGCAAAGGAACTCGGATACCGCAACTGGGCGGCGATGCACACCGGCCTTGGACGTCAATACCGGCCGGAAAACCCGGAAATGCCGACGCTACAGCCATGGCGCAATACCACGGCCGGGCCCTCCAAGCGCATGGTGTTCCAGCGCAACCCCTATTATCACCGTGTCGACCCGGACGGTCAGCAGCTTCCCTATATCGACGAAGTCGTGCTGCTGATGGGATCGACCGATATCGTGCCGGCGAAGACGGGCGCGGGCGAGAGCGATCTCCAGGCGCGCTATCTGCGCTTCGACAATTTCACATTCCTCAAGGAGGGCGAGGCCAGTCAGGGTTATCGCGTTCTTCCCTGGCGTGCGGGCATTGCCTCGCAGATTTCGCTCTATCCCAATCTGAACTACAAGGACGAGGCCTGGCGGGAGCTGTTCCAGAACCGGGAGTTCCGCCGCGCGCTTTCAATCGGCGTCAACCGCAACGAGCTCAACGAGCAGCTGTTCTTCGGCATGGCGAAGCCGGGTGCGGATACGGTCCTTGAAGCCTCTCCGCTTTACAAGGAGTCGCTCAGCCAGAGCTGGACTCAGCATGACACGGAACTGGCGAACAGGATGCTGGACGATCTCGGGCTGCAAAACAGGAATGCGGAAGGAACGCGCCTGCTGCCCGACGGACGGCCCATGGAGATCATTATCGAAAGCGCCGGCGAAAGCACCGAGCAGACGGACGCGCTGGAACTGATCCGCTACCATTGGGACGAGCTTGGCATACGCATTTTCAGCCGCTCCCTTCAGCGCGACATCCACCGTCGCCGTTTTCTGACAGGTGAAACGATGATGACCATCTCGAAGGGCCTCAACATCGGCCTGGCGACACCGGATCTCAATCCGGAGGAACTAGCGCCCGTTTCACCGGCGCAGCCGAACTGGCCTGTGTGGGGACAGTACACCCAGACCGGTGGCAAGGCCGGCGAACCGCCGAGCCTGCCTTCCGTCAAGCGTCTGCTGGAGCTCTACAACGCCTGGCGCTCGTCCACGAATGACATGGAGCGGGAATCCATCTGGTCGGAAATGCTGGAAATCTATTCCGAGGAGGTGTTCTCGATCGGCACCACCCGCGAAGTGATCCAGCCGGTTGTCATCAACAGCAAGCTTCAAAACGTGCCGGAGACGGGCATCTATTCCTGGGCTCCGTCATCGTTTTTTGGCGTATACCGGCCGGATACTTTCTGGTTCGCGGAATAGAAGGTAGATGCTGAAATACATCTTTCTTCGTTTTCTGGCGATGATACCCACGCTGGCGATTGCCAGCGTGCTGATCTTCACGATCGTGGAACTGCCGCCCGGCGATTTCTTTGAAAGCTATGTTGCCGAACTCGAGGCCTCGGGCGAAACCATCGATCCGAAGAAGATCGAGTATCTCAGGGTCGAATATGGTTTCGACAAGCCCGTCTGGCAGCGTTACTTCACCTGGGTGTGGGGGATGTTCCACGGGGATTTCGGGTATTCCTTCGAATATGAGCGTCCCGTATCGGAGTTGATCGGCGGTCGATTATTCCTGACGATGCTGCTGTCATTCGTGACGATCATCTTCACCTGGGTAATCGCGTTCCCGATAGGAATATATTCCGCAACGCACAAATATTCGATCGGCGACTACGGCTTCACGTTTCTGGGTCTTCTTGGTCTTGCGACGCCGAATTTTCTCCTGGCGCTGATCATGATGTATTTCGCCAAGGTTTGGTTCGGGACCTCCATTGGCGGCCTGATGGATCCGCAATACATCAACGAGCCGATGAGCCTGGCGAAGTTCGGCTCCATCATGGAACACATGGTGATCCCCGTCATCGTCATCGGAACGGCCGGCACCGCCGCGATGATCAGGCGCATTCGCGCCAACCTGCTCGACGAGCTGAAAAAGCAATATGTGATCACCGCCCGGGCCAAGGGCGTGCCGCCGGTCAAGGCCGTTCTGAAATACCCGTTCCGCATGTCCCTGAACTTCTTCATCGCCGATATCGGCAACATCCTTCCCGCGATCGTATCCGGCGCCGAGGTGGTCGCCATCGTCCTTTCGCTGGAGACGACCGGACCGTTGCTGATTTCCGCGCTGCAAAGCCAGGACATGTACCTTGCCGGCACCTTCCTGATGTTCCTTGCCGTATTGACCGTTATCGGCGTGTTGATCTCGGACATCGCGCTGGCCTTTCTCGATCCGCGTATCCGCTTGCAGGGGAAAGCGCATAAATGACCAAGTCGTCCCTGCCGG
>NZ_CFHWAF010000113.1:0-14533 GCF_984452065.1 Hoeflea sp.
GCTCACGGAGGCCTCCTATTCGGCTGCCGCTGACGTATCCGCCAGGCCGAGCCAATGCCGGCAATCGGTAAGAGCGCGGGCGGCGATGGCGCGCTTCTTGGCGAGCGCCTTTTCCTTGCCGCGGAACCGTTTGACACCTTCCGGCCTGACGATCTCAACGGGCGGGAAGAGGCCGAAATTCACGTTCATCGGCTGGAACGACCGCTTTCCCGGCTCTTCGTCGGACGACAGATGTCCGGCGGTGATATGGCCGAGAAGCGCGCCGAACGCGGTTGTCCGCGGTGGCAGGGACGGCTTGCCGCCGAGCAACTCCGCAGCCGCAAAGCGCCCCGTCAGGAGGCCAATCGCTGCCGATTCCACGTAACCTTCGCAGCCGGTGATCTGGCCGGCGAAGCGCAGGCCGGGCAAGGTCTTGAGCTGCAAAGACTGGTCGAGCAGTTGCGGGGAGTTCATGTAGGTGTTGCGGTGCAGGCCGCCCAGCCGCGCGAATTCGGCGTTCTGCAGCCCCGGTATCATCTGAAAGATGTCTTTTTGCGCGCCGTATTTCAGCTTGGTCTGGAAACCGACCATGTTGTAGAGCGTTCCGAGCGCGTTGTCCTGGCGCAGTTGCACGACGGCATGGGGTTTGATGTCCGGAGCGTGGGCGTTGGTCAGTCCCATCGGCTTCATCGGCCCGTGGCGCAGGGTTTCCCGGCCGCGCTCGGCCATGACCTCTATCGGCAGGCAGCCGTCGAAATAGGGCGTGCCCTCCCACTCCTTGAATTCCGTTTTCTCGCCGTCAAGCAAGGCGTCGATGAAACCGTTGTACTGCGCCTCGTCCATGGGGCAATTGATGTAGTCCTTGCCGGTTCCGCCGGGCCCGACCTTGTCGTAGCGCGACTGGAACCAGCAGGTGTCCATATCGATGCTGTCGAAGTGGACGATGGGTGCGATGGCGTCGAAAAAAGCCAGCGATTCTTCGCCGGTCTCCTCGATGATGGCTTCGGCCAGGGACGGTGCGGTGAGGGGGCCGGTCGCGATGATCGTGCGTTCCCAGTCCGAAGGCGGCAGGCCGGTCACCTCGGCACGCTCGATGGAGACCAGGGGATGCTGGTGGAGCGCTTGCGTGACGGCATCGGAAAATCCGTCGCGATCGACCGCGAGCGCGCTGCCGGCCGGCACTTGATGACGGTCGGCGCTCGCCATGATGAGCGATCCCGCCAGCCGCATTTCCTCATGCAGCACGCCGACGGCATTGGCCTGATGGTCATCCGAGCGGAAGGAGTTGGAGCAGACCAGTTCGGCGAGCCCGTCGGTCTTGTGGGCATCCGTCCCGCGCTGCGGCCGCATCTCATGGAGAACGACCGGCACGCCCGTCTGCGCCGCCTGCCACGCCGCTTCGCAGCCGGCGAGGCCAGCGCCGACAATGTGCAGGTTTTTTTCTGTCTTCTTCATGCGGCCGTTCTAGCACCTTGGCGGGGAGGCTTAAAGGCGCATACAATTCGGGCGCCGGACCGGCTGCGCGCGCGAGGGATGCGCTTGGACCGGTCGGCGCCCGCTTTCGGGAACCACCATGTCGGATGGCTCAGTATCTGGCGGCTTTGCGCGCGTAGTCGTCGATGGCGTAACGCTCGATGCCGATGTCCTGCAGGACGGTGTCGGACAGGCTGTTCAGCTGGTTGACGGTGCGGCGGTATTTGCGCCAGTTCCGATAGTCCTTGAGGATGCTCATTTCTTTCTCCTTCCTCGGCTTGTATTGTGCGCTCCATGTAGTGACTTTGCCCGGGGCAGTTAGATGGTTTTTGTCAAACCAGCTATGCAATAAGTGCAGTGCGACGGGTGATTCAAGGCGCAATTTCAACATGTTGCCGCAGCCGGATGACTGTGTGCCGCAAACAAAAACGCCCGCCGGAAATTGCCGACGGGCGTTTCTGAATAGAGGCTGACGGAATTGTGGGAGGAGGAGAACCCGTCAGCCAATTCCCGGACCGAGGGAGGAGGTTCGGTCCGGTAACCGTTTTGGCCGCCTATTTGCGGCGTGCGACAAACGGAATGTCACCGCGAGCGATACCGATATCGTTCAGTTCGCGATCGGACATCTTGTACAGTTCGTTGCAGGTGTTGCGGTAAGCGCGCCAGTTTGCGAAAGACTGCTTCAAAGAAACCATTCTTGTCTCCTTCACTTGAGTGGGGACGGTGTTTTTGCACCGCCATTATCTGTTGACATCAATATAGGTACGATCCACGCGATTGTGCAGTGCAATATATGCACATTCGCTATGCATTTTTGCAGATGTTGCATATTTTTGAGCTGCAGTTGCCCATAAAAAACGCCCGCTGGGGGAGGAGATCCAGCGAGCGTCTTTTTACGCGACTGACAGCTGGGAGGAGGAGTGCTGTCAGTCAAATCGCAAGGGCATTGGGAGGAGGAGTATGCCCCGGCGAATTCTTATGTTCTTCTTTTACAACGCTCTGCGAGCGAGCTCATCGATCTTGTCGCGTTCAATGCCGAGATCGGCAAGTTCACGATCACCCAATTCACGAAGGGCGTTCCGTGTGCGCTGATATTGCCGCCACCTCTGATATGTAAGCATCAAATTCATGGCTTCAATCCCTCAATGTGCCGCACCGCCGTATGCGTTGTCCACTTGGTCAAAATATAGGATGGGAACTGCAATTTGTGCAGCGCAATATAAGCATAGGAGCCATGCGCAAGACGCATAGCGCGCCATGCGTAAATCGAAGGACGGAGCCCGGTGAGGAAAGGGCGGTCGCTGCGGTTTTTGCTTTGACGGCGAATTTCGCGGTGATATAGAAACGCGCGCTCCGGCCGGGCGATGGACCGGCATACCCGGGAGCGATGCGGGCGTGGCGGAATTGGCAGACGCACCAGATTTAGGATCTGGCGCCGCAAGGCGTGGGGGTTCAAGTCCCTCCGCCCGCACCACCAATTCGTAAAGCTCATTGGCTCCCATTGCCATTCTGTTCTTATTATGTTCCATTGCTGATCAATGGCTAACACTGACTGAATGATGTTTGCAGGAATAGATCGACAAATCGTCTTCCCACATTCCACAGGGAAGTCGGATGCGAATCATTCAAAATTGCTGTTTGATGGCTATGACTGTAGCCAGATTTACACCCTTGGGATTTGTGGGAGAAGCGGAGCCAATGAGCGCGGTTGAGGACTTGCAGGCATTTCTATCGGGACGAAAATTTTCGACCGTGATGGCCGATCCGCCTTGGCGATTTACAAACAGAACAGGGAAAATTGCACCGGAACACAAACGGTTGGCCAGGTACCCGACGCTTACTTTGGAGGAAATTTGCAGACTTCCTGTTCGCGATCACCTTAGGGATACCGCACATTGCTACTTATGGGTGCCTAATGCCCTTTTGCCCGATGGGCTCCAAGTTCTGACAGCGTGGGGCTTCACCTACAAATCCAATATAATCTGGCACAAGGTCCGAAAAGACGGTGGTTCTGATGGACGGGGTGTAGGCTTTTATTTTCGGAACGTGACGGAAATAATTCTTTTTGGAACACGCGGAAAGAATGCGCGAACCCTTAAGGCCGGCCGCAGGCAAGTGAATTTGTTTGCGTCAAGAAAAAGAGAGCATTCCCGTAAACCTGATGAACAGTATGAGATAATCGAAGCGTGCAGTCCTGGTCCGTATCTGGAGCTGTTTGGCAGAGGAAAACGAGAGTCCTGGACAGTTTGGGGAAATCAGGCTGACGATGATTACCGGCCAACCTGGACCACGTATAAATACAACTCTGCTGTAGCAGCGGAGTGAGGACTTTGAGTGCAGAGGATGATGACGGCCTCATTTCAACCGGGAAAATTGCCGATAATGCAACGACGCTTGAAGCTGTATTTCCACAGGCGATTCTAAGCAAGTTCGAAATTTATAGCTATCGCAATGCCGGTGCTGTGCTTGCGGCGAGTTTTCCGGTTGAATTCAAACTCATTCTCTCCGTTCTGGAAAAGTTTGTCATAACGAAGGCTATGATTCGTCAGCCCGGTGGCAGCAAGGGTCCTATTGCGAAATATGTGGATACTCTTTTCCCGAGCGACTGGACAGAAACGCGTATCTCCGCGGATCTTCATGTTCGCCTGTTAGACGCAAAAAAGAAAAAATCCGTTCTCCACGAGTATGTCAGGGAAGGATATCTTGATGGACATCGCATCGATTTCGTAAAGGGTAGGGTGGCGCTTGACCTGGAGTGGAACAGTAAGGATCAAACTTATGATCGCGACCTGTATGCGTTCTCCGCGTTTTATGAGGCGGGCGCGATTGACGTCGGCATCATTCTGACGCGCGGCGCATCTCTGGATAATGACTTTTTTCGAGGGCTCGGTAAGGTTCTCAAGAAAGATGGAAGTGAAGGGCAAGAGGACGTCTACAAAAAATTTGGTGCATCAACCACATGGATGGGAAAGTTGTTGTATCGTCTGGACGCGGGACGCAATGGCGGATGTCCCGTTTTGGCTATCGGCATAACGCCCCGGTGTGTCATCGATTCACCTACGACGCAGATACACCTGCTCTAATCAAGAATCCAAAAGTTTTGTCCATGTGTCCGGTACAAACTATCATCAATCTCTCGGGGGCTGCCAGATAGAGGCGAAAGAACAGGTCATCCGGCTCCGGCGTTGTTGGAGAGCCTTGCGTTCTTTTTCGATTCGCGGCTGAAATCAGCGCCGAAGCTCATCAATTGTCAGCAAATCGGTCAAGGTTCTCCGCGGTGTTTCCGGCAACATACGTGTCCGCGCTGCACAGAGGATGTTTTCAAGCTGTTGCGGGCTGGCCGGCAGTTTACTGACCTGCAGCCGTCGGAACGGACGGTTGACGGTATCAAAACTGTTGTATTCGCTTTGCGCATGGCGCATTGGTCGCCGCGAGCAATGGAAGGCCTGCATGCAGTTTGATCTCACCCGGCCGGACGCGGACTTCATACGTGACCCGTACCCCACCTACCGTCATCTGCGTGAGGATGCGCCAATCTGCCGTCAGGCGGACGGATCGATCATTCTGTCGCGCTATGCCGATCTCGAGACGGTGTATCGCGATACCAAGCGGTTCATTTCGGACAAGAAAAAGATCTTTGCGCCGAAGTTCGGCGTCGACACGCCGCTATACGAGCATCATACGACATCGCTCGTCTTCAACGACCCGCCACTGCACACGCGTGTGCGCCAGGTGATGGTCGGAGCGATGAACCCGCGCGCCCTGAAGCACATGGAGCCGGGTCTGACCGCGCTGGTTGACGACCTGCTTGAGCGTATAGCGCACTCGGACGATGTCGAGATCATCCGCGATTTCGCCGGCGCCATTCCCATCGAGGTGATCGGCAATCTGCTCGATCTGCCCCGTTCCGCGCGCGAACCGCTCCGCGAGTGGTCGCTCGCCATCCTCGGCGCGCTCGAGCCCGTTCTTTCTCCGCAACAGCATGAGCGGGGCAACCGGGCTGTCGCGGACTTCGTCGCGCTTTTGAAGGCGATCATCGCTGAGAGACGCGCCCGGCCCGGCGATCCGGACGTCGATGTGCTTACCCGGCTGATCCAGTCGGATGTCGATGGTGGGCTGAGCGAGGTCGAGCTCTATCAGAACTGTATCTTCATTCTGAATGCCGGTCATGAGACGACAACCAATCTGATCGGAAACGCGCTCGGACTGCTTGACCAGAACCGGGATGCGCGGCGGCAGCTCATTGAAACGCCCGATCTTATCACGACTGCGGTCGACGAGTTTCTGCGGCTCGAGAGCCCCAATCAGTTCGGCAACCGCCTTGCAGCCGAAGACGTCATCATTGGCAGCGAGACCGTGTCGGCGGGGACGGACCTGCATTTGTGCATCGGCGCGGCCAACCGCGATCCCGATCAATTCGGGGATCCCGACGGCATGGTGCTTGACCGGCGGCCGAACCGGCACCTTGCCTTCGCAAGCGGCGCACACACCTGTGTCGGCCTGTCCCTTGCGCGCATGGAGGGGCGCATCGCGATCGGTCGTTTCCTGCAGCGCTTCCCCGGTTACGAACTGACCGAGGGCAGCGAACGCAGCGGCCGGATTCGCTTCCGCGGCTACAGCCGTCTTCCGGCAGTCCTGCGATAGTGTCGGCGCATGTGCTAAACTGCCACGGGCGATGATGACGGGGGCCCGTTGCATGCGCCGGAGCCCGCGAACGCGCGGTTTTGCATTGCGGGCTTGCAACCAATTTGCTATTGCGCGGCGAACGCCCGTTGGCGGCAACCGTTCGAAGTGCGCCCGAACCATCAGATTTTGCGGCCGCGAAGCGGAAAAAGTCAATAAATCCAATGGTGCAGCGCCGACCACGCCCCGGCAATTGCGCCGCGACATATCGCTGCCGCACTCGGCAGGCAAATGGGCATCGCGATAACCGGCAAAAATGCCGGTTGCGGCGGCCAGGAAATTGAAGGTTTGAATATGCAGGTTACAGAAACGCTGTCGGAAGGTCTGAAGCGGGAAATCAAAGTCGTCGTCCCGGCCAAGGACATGGAAACGCGCATGAACGAGCGCCTCATCGACGCCAAGGACAAGGTTCGCCTCAACGGGTTCCGTCCCGGCAAGGTGCCGCTTGCCCATATGCGCAAGATCTACGGCAAGTCCATCATGGCCGAGCTTGTCAACGAGATGATCAATGACAAGCCGACCGAAATTCTTTCCGAGCGCGGCGAAAAATCGGCGACCCGCCCGCAGATTTCCATGACGGAAGACGAGGCCGAGGCGAACGAAATCCTCGACGCCAAGGCTGATTTCGAGTTCTCCATGTCCTACGAGGTCATTCCGCAGTTTGAAGTGGGTGACGTCTCGAAACTGAAACTCGAACGCCAGGTCGTCGATATTGCCGACGATGAGGTCGAGGAGCAGGTCCAGCGCGTGGCCGAAAGCGCGCGCAGCTACGAAACGAAATCCGGCAAGGCCGCCGATGGCGACCGCGTGACGATGGATTATGTCGGCAAGGTCGATGGCGAGCCGTTCGAAGGCGGCGCCGACAACGATGCCGATATCGTGCTGGGTTCGGACACGTTCATTCCCGGCTTTGAGGATCAGCTTGTCGGCGCAAAGGCGGGCGACGAGAAGACGATCACCGTCAACTTCCCCGAGGACTATCAGGCAGCGCACCTGGCCGGCAAGGAAGCGACGTTCGATGTGACCGTGAAGGAAGTGGCTGCACCGGGCGAATTGGTGATCGATGACGAACTTGCCAGGAAGCTCGGCCTTGAATCTGCCGAAAGGCTGCGCGAGGTCGTGCGCGAGCAGATCGAGGGCCAGTACGGTCAGTTCACCCGCCAGAAGATCAAACGCCAGATCCTCGACGCGCTGGACGAGGAGTACAAGTTCGAGACGCCGGAAGGTCTGAGGGAAGTGGAGTTCAACAATATCTGGGGTCAGATTTCATCGGACCTGGAACAGTCGGGCAAGACTTTCGAAGACGAGGATACGACCGAGGAAGCCGCGCGCGAGGATTACGGCAAGCTTGCCGAACGGCGCGTCCGGCTCGGTCTCGTGCTGTCCCAGATCGGCGAGAACGCCGAGATCCGGGTGACGGACGAGGAAATGCAGCGCGCCGTCCTTGAGCAGGTGCGCCAGTATCCCGGCCAGGAACACCAGGTCATGGAATATTTCCAGAAGACGCCGGACGCCGTCGCGCAGCTTCGCGCCCCGATCTTCGAAGAAAAGGTCATTGACCACATCATCGCTTCGGCAGATGTCACCGACAAAACGGTCAGCAAGGAAGAGCTGATGGCCGAGGACGAGGAAGACGCCAAAGCCGAGACCAAACCGGCCAGTAAGAAGGCGGCTCCGAAGAAGAAGGCTGCTGCCAAGACCGCTGCCGGCGAGAAGAAGGCTCCGGCCAAGAAGGCGCCCGCCAAGAAAAAGGCACCCGCCAAGAAGGCTGCCGACGCCGAATAGGCTGATGCAGAAAAGGTCGCATTCATGCGGCCTTTTTTGTGCGCATCTCCCAGGCCAGACTTTCGCTAGATGAGCGACAGGCCTTTGAGGCTGGCGTGGCCGGCACGGCCGATGATGATGTGATCATGGACGGCGACGCCCAAAGGGCCGGCTGCTTCTATGATCCGGTGGGTCATCTCCACATCGGCACGTGATGGTGTCGGGTCTCCCGATGGATGATTGTGTACCAGAATGATGGCCGTGGCCGAAAGCTCAAGCGCGCGGCGCACCACTTCACGCGGGTAGACGGGCGTATGATCGACGGTTCCGCTCTGCTGCACCTCGTCGGCGATCAGCCGGTTTTTCTTGTCCAGAAAAAGCAGGCGGAACTGTTCGCGGCGCTCATGCGCCATGGCCGCATTGCAATAATCGATCACGGCCGACCAGGACGACAGGAGCGGGCGGTCGATCAGTTCGGTCTGCAACATGCGCTGCTGCAGGGCGGCAATGGCTTTCAGGTCTGTCGCGACCTGTTCGCCAATGCCCGGAACCTCGCACAAAAGGTGCTCCGGCGCGCCCATGACGTCCGAGATAGAGCCGAATTTCTCCAGCAGCGCCTTGGCGACAGGCTTCGTGTCACGCCTCGGTATGAGTCTGAAAAGGACGAGTTCGAGAAGCTCATAGTCGGCAAGCGCGGCCTGTCCGGCCGTCTGAAAACGCTGCCTCAGCCGCTCTCGGTGGCCTTTGTGTCGGGCGCTGTCGGCAGCCTCGGGCAGGGGCTTCTCCTGTTCGTGCGGATCGCTTAGATATCGAGGCCGGGAGCAAAGAGGCCGGCCGGCGAAAGCGTGAAGATCTCACAGCCATCGGCCGTCACGCCGACGGAGTGCTCATACTGAGCCGTCAGCGAACGGTCGCGCGTCACCGCCGTCCAGCCGTCGGACAGCACCTTCACATGCGGTTTGCCGAGATTGATCATCGGTTCGATGGTGAAAATCATGCCTTCGCGCAACTCGACGCCTTCATGGGCCCGGCCGTAGTGAAGGATATTGGGAACATCATGAAAAAGCTGGCCGAGACCGTGGCCGCAAAAATCGCGCACGACCGAACACCGTTCGGCTTCGGCGTAGCGCTGAATGGCTTCGCCGATGGCTCCCGTGCGGGCGCCGGGCTTGACCGCCGCTATGCCGCGCATCAGCGCTTCATGCGTCACCTCCATGAGCCTTTGGGCGGCGCGCTTGATGTCTCCGACCGGATACATGCGGCTTGAATCGCCATGCCAGCCGTGGAGGACGTATGTGACATCGATATTGACAATATCGCCTTCGCGCAGCGGCTTTGCGCTCGGGAAACCATGGCAGACGACATGATTGATGGAGGTGCAGCAGGAATTGGTGTAGCCGCGATAATTCAGCGTCGCGGGCACGGCCCCGTGGTCCATGCCGAATTCGAATACGAATTTGTCGATTGCCGCCGTGGTCACGCCAGGCTCAACCAGGGCCGCCAGCTCGTCGAGGCAGCGCGCGGTGAGCTGACCGGCCTGGCGCATGCCGGCAAAGCCCCCGGGCCCGTGCAGCTTGACCTGTCCGTTGTTTTTCCTTGGCGCCGCGACGGCGTCGATATAGCTAACCAATCTCTTTCCTCACAAACCCGGTTCCTCGACGGGAATCAGCCGGTCGAAGCGTATTTCCTGCGGGGTGATGTGGCATCGCATGGCCAGCGCTTCAACCCCGCGGGCGATGGCCCGGTCAAAGGCTTTGCCGTAATTGCTATCGAGATCGCGGCAGATTTTCAATCTTTCGCAGTCCGCCCGCTGCACCAGATAGACCATGACGGCCCTGTTGCCGGCTTCGACCATATCGCCCAATTCGTCAAGGTGCTTTGCGCCGCGGCTGGTCGGGCTGTCCGGGAATTCGGCAAGGCCGCCGGTGCGCATGAAGTGCACGTTCTTGACCTCGACATAGGCCGGCGGGCGCTCGGGGTCCTGCAGGAGAATGTCGATCCGCGAGTTCCGGCCGTATTTCTGCTCCCGTTTCATTTCCGCATAGCCGTTCAAGGGTTCGACAAGGCCGGCGGAAATGGCTTCCTCGACAATCCTGTTCGGCAGTCCGGTGTTGATCCCGACGGTCGTTCCGTCGGCCTCCACAAGCTCCAGCGCGTGTTTGTACTTGCGGGTCGGGCTGTCATGCAGCGACAGCCAGATGCGCGAGCCGGGATCGGTCAGCCCGAGCATGGAGCCTGTGTTCGGGCAGGAGCCGGTGATCCTTTCGCCGGATTCCAGCTCGGCATCGAAAAGGAAGCGTTTGTAACGCTTTATGAGTGTCGCGGGGACGAGGGTGTTCTTGAAAATCATGGTTCCTCATAAATCAAGCCGGGCGGTGCGGGAACCTTTCAGGCAGGAATTCATGCAGCCTCAATCAAGGTTTTTCATCAATCGGTCGACATGTGCCTCAAATGCTTCCCGTTCGCCGCACCAGTGGTCGAAATGCCCGTTGTTGCGGAGCGCCCTGGTCGCCTCTCTGCCGACCAGACGCGCGGCGCGGTCCGCATCGGCCATGTCGTCAAGCACCTCGGCGACCATTTTCAGGACTTCGCCGTCAGCCGCGATCCCGTATGAGCGGCAAAAGAGTTTGAGGCGGCGGCTGCCATGCTCCATATCCGCCAGCGCGTGCGGTCTCAGGTCGCCCGCGCCAAACGCCAGCGGCGCCGACCAATAGGCGGCGTAGGCAACGTCGCGTATGCGCGGCCCGGGCCCGGCGAGATCGAAATCGATCATCGCGACGGGCATGCCGTCGCTGAATATCAGATTGTATGGCGCAAAATCGTTGTGGCAGATGACCTCATGGCGCGCTTTATCGGGGTATTCCGCCGTCCAGTGGTGATCGGCATGGGCGAAGCCGACGGTTGCTTCATGATAGTCCCGGAGCAGCCCGGCAGTGGTGATGAGCACCCGGTCATTCGCCCAGTTGTCGGGCGGCAGTTCGGTTTCACCTTCGATAAAGGAAAGGATTTCACGGTTCCGGCCGTCGATGCCGAGAAAACGCGGACAGCCGGAAAAACCGCCCTCGCGCAGATGTTTGAGAAGCTCGTGTATCGCCGGGCTGGCGGGGGTCATGGCCCGGCGGACCGTGTCTCCCACTTTGACAACACATTGATTGGTGTTGCCGCCGGTCATCGGAATTTCCGAATTGCTCATTGCGCCTGCCGCATCAAGGCCGATGTGTCGTGTTTCGATATCGTCAAGCGACGGTCAGACGCGCACGCGTACAAAACTGCCGGGGGCATCCTCGATCGAGTTGAGCTTGCCGCCGCCGGGCTCGCGCGCGTCGACCGCGCTCCCGTCCTGTTTCCTGATCCAGGAATCCCAGTGCGGCCACCAGGACCCGGGGTGTTCCTTGGCTTTTGCCGCCCAGTTGTCGAAGTCGCCGACCGGTTTTCCGCCGGTCCAATACTGGTATTTCTTCTTCTCCGGAGGATTGACGACACCGGCGATGTGGCCGGACCCCGCCATGACATAGGTCACCTTGCCGCCGAAGGAATTGCAACCGATGAAGACCGATTTTGCCGGTGCGATATGATCTTCGCGCGCGGCCAGATTATAGACCGGAACGGTCACGTCCTTCAGCGAGATCTTCTTGCCCGCCAATACCATGCGGTCGTTGGAGAGGTTGTTTTCCAGATAGCAGTTGCGCAGGTAGTAGGAGTGGTTGGCCGCCGGCATCCGTGTCGCGTCCGAGTTCCAGTACAACAGATCGAAAGGCATCGGTTCCTTGCCCTTCAGATAGTTGTTGACGACATAGGGCCAGATGAGTTCCGAGGCACGCAGCATATTGAACGCCGTCGCCATTTTGGAGCCGTCCAGATAGCCGTGCTCCTGCATGCTCTCCTCGATGAAATCGATGTTCTCGGCATCGGCGAAGACCATCAGGTCGCCGGCGTGAACGAAATCGACCTGCGTGGTGAAGAAGGTCGCCGAGGCAATCCGCTTGTCACCCTCCTGGGCGAGCAGTGCCAGGGTCGCCGCCAGCAACGTGCCGCCGACACAATAGCCGATGGCGTTGATGTCGGTTTCGCCGGTCACCTTCTCGACCGTGTCGACGGCAAAGCCGATACCCTCGCGCGCATAGGCCTCCCAATCTTTCCTGGCGTGGCGTTCGTCCGGATTGATCCAGGAGATGACAAACACCGTATGACCCTGATCAACGGCCCATTTGATAAATGATTTCTGCGGGTTGAGATCGAGGATATAAAATTTGTTGATCCATGGCGGGCAGATCAGAAGCGGCCGCTTCAGCACTTTTTCCGTGGTCGGCGCGTATTGGATGACCTGGCAGATATCGCTCTGGGCGATCACTTTTCCGGGCGTCATGGCGAGATTTTCGCCGACCGCGAACTTGCTGTAATCGGACTGGCGCAGCCTCAGATCGCCGTGCCCTGCTTCGATGTCCTCAGCCAGCATACGCATGCCGCGGACCAGGTTCTCGCCGCTTTCAGCGACCGTTTCCTTGTAGACTTCCGGGTTTGTGAGCACGAAGTTCGTCGGCGAGAGGGCGCTGGTGATCTGCTTGACATAGAACTGGGCCTTGTGACGCGTGTGCGGGTCGAGACCGTCGGCGTCCTTGACAAGTTTATCGGCCCAGTCGGCCGTTACCCAATAGGCCTGGCGCAGAAAACTGAAGAAGGCGTTGTCCTGCCAGTCCTCATCGGCAAAGCGCCGGTCGCCCAAATGGCTGGCGGCGGGGTCGTCGGTCTCTTCGCCGGAAACCTTGCGGATCGAGTTCGACCAGATGTTGAAATAGCTTGTCAGCAGATGGGTCTGCGCCTCGACCGCGCGCTTGGGGTCGGAGAGCCAGTATTCCGACAGTTTTGAGAAAGTTTTCACCATGTCCGTCGCGGGGCCGGCGACACTGTCCTTCTTTTCGCCCGTCTCGCGCGGCGAAACCCAGGCGGACGCCGCCTTGCCGAGTTCCTCGACGACGTGGGCCATGTTCCTCGCCATGGCCTCCGGATCCTTCACGATGAAGGGCTCGATGGCTGAAAGATTTTCGGTTTCAGCCTCGTTGGCTTTGTGATCGGTTGTCGTTTTCGCGGCCCGTGTCTTTTTGGGTTCGGCACGCTTGGCCGTTTGCTTTCTTGCTTTGCCGACGCTTGAATTTCCGCCCTGTTTGCGGGCCTTCTTTTCTGCCACAGGTTCCTCCCGCTACCGGCCGTTTCGGCGCAACCGTCCTCCCGGCCACTTTATTGTGCAATTCCTACGATAATATAATAAACACAAATTGCTTCCCAATGGTGTACTTTAGATAAAGGCGGAATCATGCGCAGGCGCGGAAAGCCCACAGACAAATTGCGGATATCGGTTTGCGCGGCGATGTTTGTGCCGATGGCCGGGCTGACCGCCTGCGTTTCCGCGTCGCTCGAGGATGCCGCGCCGCGCCCCGAACAGCTTTCCGACATTGCCGATACCGGCACAACGGCGGATGCCGTCTCCGCAACCGATCCCGGGCCGCAGCAGCAGCCGTCGCGCGACAACAGTTTTGTTGACGAAGGCGCCACCCGCAATGACGAGTTCCCGACCTTCGAAATCATGCCGCAGGGCGCGACGGAGCAGTTAAGCGAAGAAGACAAGCGCGCCATACTCGCGGAGATGGACGCGATCCGCTCGGCGCGGGGAAGCGGGGCGTCGTCCGCTGCGGCCGATCAGCGCTACAATGAATTGAAGTCGATCGCCAATACCCACGGCCTTGAAACCAAGCAGCAGATAGAAGGGCAATAGCCCGGTTGCGGGCTTCCTGTTGCATTTTGTGCCATAATGGGCGCATAAGCCGGCTGTCGCCGCCTGGAAGCAACCGAGGTCGATATGCAAGAGTTCCATAAAGTCCGCCGTCTGCCACCCTATGTCTTCGAACAGGTCAACCGCCTGAAGGCGAGCGCCCGCGCGGCCGGGGCCGATATCGTCGATCTGGGCATGGGCAATCCGGACCTGCCGACACCGCAGTCGATCGTCGACAAGCTGTGCGAGGTTGTGCAGGATCCGCGCACGCACCGCTATTCGACCTCGAAGGGCATACCGGGTCTGCGCAAGGCGCAGGCGCGTTACTATGAACGCCGGTTCGGGGTCAAGCTCGATCCCGACACGCAGATTGTCGCCACGCTCGGATCGAAAGAGGGTTTTGCCAATATGGCACAGGCCATCACGGCGCCCGGCGATGTCGTTCTGTGCCCCAATCCGACATATCCGATCCATGCGTTCGGTTTCATCATGTCGGGCGGCGTCATCCGCTCAATGACGGTCGAGCCGGATGACAGCTTCTTCTATTCGCTCGAGCGTGCCGTCCGCCATTCGATCCCGAAGCCGTTGGCGCTGATCCTGAATTATCCGTCCAACCCGACGGCGCATCTTGCGGATCTGGACTTCTACAAGGATGTGGTCGCCTTCGCGCGGCGGCACGATATCATCATCTTGTCGGATCTTGCCTATTCCGAGGTCTATTACACCGACACGCCGCCGCCATCCGTGCTGGAGGTGCCGGGTGCCGTCGATGTGGCGGTTGAGTTCACGTCGATGTCGAAGACGTTTTCGATGCCGGGCTGGCGCATGGGATTTGCCGTCGGCAACGAACGGCTCATCGCAGCGCTC
>NZ_CFHWAF010000114.1:0-14504 GCF_984452065.1 Hoeflea sp.
TTGGCATCGGACCCGTCTCCAGAACCTGATAACTGTTTGTTACAAAACTAGTTTCTCAGATTCCTGGGGCCGATGCACCCTTTACTTTGAGAAATCCGGGCTAGGCGGGCGTGAACATGTCTTTGTACTGTTCACGAAGTTCTTTCTTTTGCACTTTCCCCATGGTGTTGCGCGGTAACTCGGGCAGAACTACAAGCCTCTGCGGATGTTTAAACCGGGCCAGCGATCCGCCGATGTTCTTTTTGATCGCATCAACGTCAAGCTCAGCTTTCCCATCTGCGACCAGCACACCAACAACCGTTTCGCCGAAATCCGGATGAGGCACACCGATAACAGCGCTTTCGAGAACGCCTGCCTCTTCATCAAGAAGCAACTCGATTTCCTTGGGATAGATGTTGTATCCACCCGAAATGATCAGATCTTTGTTGCGTCCGACGATATGCAAATAGCCGTCTTCGTCGACACGACCGAGATCACCAGTGATGAAGAATCCGTCCTCGCGCAGCTCCTCGGCTGTTTTTTCGGGCATTTGCCAATAACCCTTAAACACATTCGGGCCGCGTACCTCGATCTCGCCGATCTCGCCCTGCGGCAGAGTTTCGCCAGTATTGCTATCAGTGATTTTCACCTCCACACTTGGCAAAGGAAAACCCACCGTACCTGCCCTTCGATCCCCATCATAAGGGTTTGAGGTGTTCATGTTGGTTTCGGTCATGCCATAGCGTTCCAGGATGCGGTGGCCGGTGCGCTCTTCAAATTGGACATGGGTTTCAGCCAGTAGTGGCGCACTTCCAGAAACGAACAGGCGCATATGTTGGACCAGCTCACGAGTGAACCGGTCATCCTCAAGCAACCGCGTATAGAAAGTCGGAACGCCCATTAGGGTGGTCGCCTGAGGCATCAGGTCCACCATCATGTCCAGACCGAACTTCGGTAGAAACAGGAGCTTTCCGCCAGCCAGAAGCGTTACGTTCGTGGCAACAAACAGGCCATGTGTGTGGAAGATTGGCAGCGCGTGAAGAAGGGAATCTTCGGCGGTGAAGCGCCACTCTTTCGCGAGCGCCTGACAATTGGAGAGCAGGTTGCCTTGTGTTAGCATTGCCCCTTTCGAACGCCCGGTTGTACCGGACGTATAGAGGAAAGCGGCCAGATCGTCCGCTCTGCGCGTGACGGCCTGAAACTCATCAGACATGGCCTCTGCCTGCGAAGCAAAGCTTCCTGCGCCATCTGCATTCATGGTTTCCAGGATCGCGCCACAGGACTTGGCGACGACTTCCAGCTCGCCATGTCTTTTACCGTCACACAGGATCAGTCGCGCGCCACTGTTCTCAACAAAGTATGAGACCTCGTCCGCAGTATACGCGGTGTTCAGCGGGAGAAATACGATGCCAGCCTGCACACAGGCCGCATAGATAGCGAGCGCCTGGGGAGATTTCGCAATCTGAACTGCGACGCGATCACCTGGCTGAATTCCAAACTGGACAAACAGGTTGGCATATTGCGACGCCAGTTTCAGGAAATCGCCATGCGTGACTGTCGATCCATCGGCCATTTGCAAGAAGACTGTATCCTTGCCGCTGTGTTGTCCAAAGAGAGTGTCGTAGAGAGGGTTAGTCATCGTCTTACTCATAGGCTTTCAGGGTCACCGACGCGCTCAAGGCCTTCACGGCGTCTGAGGCAACAACTGTTTTTTCACCGACAAATTGTTCGTGGTTTTGGGAAATCTGGCTCAGGTCATACAAATAGGTGACCATGGTGCAATTGGATTGGCGGCGGCCATTCTCTGAGGTGTCGGCCTCGGCATGAACGGCGTGTACCAACGCGCCATTACCCAGATGAAAGCGCGCGACCGGGTCGAACGGCATGCCATCAGGCCGCTTTGCTTCAAGGAGATAATGCGCCGCCAGCGCCTGATTATCGGTCGATTTCAAAAGTTCGACATCGTCGCCATTGAGCCAGCAATTAAGGCTTGGGATCGGCGACAAAGTGGCAAATGTTTCGAGATCTGGAAGTTCTTTCGACAGGTCCGACACGACTTGTTTGATGAGGGAGTTCCCAAACGAAATACCTGCGAGGCCAGCCTGGCAATTGGAAATCGAATAGAACACTGCCGTGTCTGCATTCTCGGCTTCGATAGCTGTGCGATCATCAGCCAGAAGCTCTTGTATCGAATTAGGTATACCCTTGGTCAGCGCGACTTCGACAAATATCAGAGGCTCATCAGCCATAGCTGGATGGAAAAACCCAAAGCAGCGCCGATCAGTCGGCTTGAGCCGTCTCCGCAGATCATCCCAACTATCAATCGCATGCACCGCCTCGTAAGCGATAATCTTCTCAAGGATATCTGCCGGGCTTTCCCAATTGATCGGTCGCAGGACCAGAAAGCCCCGATTGAACCAGGATGAGAAGAGGTGTTTGAAGTCTACATCCAAAGGTTCCAGATCAGGCCGTTCTCGCAGCATACCGAGTAGGTCTTTGCGCATGCTAACGAGCTTTCCTGTGGCGCCAGGAACCTGGTTCAACCGCCGTGCCAGTTCCTGTCGCCGAGGTTCGCAGGCTGCGGCAAAGGCGCGATATGTGCTTTTGCCGGGCTTACTCCGATAGGCCTCAAGTGCGCTGATGACGTCATCTGGGTTGATTTCAAGCTCATGGGTTATGAACTCGAAAAACCTTGTCTTTTCGTCACCGGTCATGCTCGCGTATCGGTCTAGGAGATTGCGTGCCAGGGTACCCCCTGACACTTCTCCGTGGCTGCTCAGGAGAGCTTCACAAAGGTCTGATGTAGTGCGTCCGTCGACTTCATCAGATAGTGCCTTGCGATAGCGCCGCTCAAAGACAGTCGAGATGAGATCGCCGAAGTAGCTCATACCGCCTCTCCCATCAGGAAGTCGGGCAACCAGGTTGCAAGACCGGGGAAGAAGCAAAGCAGAATGATTGCGATCACCATGCAAGCCACGAATGGCAGCGACCCTTTCAGGATGGTCTTGAGCGAGATGTCAGGCGCAATGCCATTGATGACATAAAGATTCAGACCCACCGGCGGTGATATCAGACCGATCTCCATATTGATGGTCAGCACAACAGCAAACCAGATCGGATCGAAACCCGCTGTTGTGATGATCGGCAACAGAATGGGAGCAGCCATCAGGATCACCGCAACGGGTGGCAGGAAGAAGCCTGCGACCAGCAGGAACAACATGACGAAGGTCATGAGCACCCAACGGTTCACATCCAACGTGCCGATCCATTCCGCGATTGCCTGTGTGATGAACAAGCTCGACAGCATATAGGAGAACACACCAGCGGCTGCGATGATGAACATGATCATCACGCTTTCTTTGGTGCTATCCCGCAAAACCACCCACAGGTCTGCCGGGTTCCATAACTTGTAGATGATCATTGCAATCATCAAACACAGCAGCGCACCAACCGCGGCGGTTTCAGATGGGGTGGCGATGCCGCCATACATTGCGTAAAGCACGCCCAGGATAATCGCGAGGAACGGCACCACGCGTGGCAGGATTTCAAACTTTTCTTTCCAAGAATAGTTGCCTGCACTCAGCAGCGCTTTGTCGCCCGACCGCCAGGTCGAGTAGAGCGACCAGAGCATGAAGAGCATCACCAGCATCAGCCCAGGGATGACACCTGCCAGAAACAAGCGACCGATCGAAGTTTCGGTAGCAATCCCGTAGACGATCATCGTGACCGAAGGTGGGATCAGAATGCCAAGCGTTCCGCCTGCCGCAATCGAGCCTGCCGCAACACCATCGGGGTAGCCGCGTTTACGCATCTCAGGGATGCCCATCTTCCCGATAGCAGCACATGTCGCCGGGCTTGAGCCGGACATAGCCGAGAAAAGCGCACAGGCACCAAGGTTCGACACCACGAGGCCACCTGGAACACGGGTCAACCAACGCTCAAGTGCTTCGTAGAGGTCGGCACCGGCCCGGGTTGAGGCAATGGCAGAGCCCATGATGATGAACATGGGGATCGACAGAAGCGCGAAGTTATCGAGCTTACCGAAGAGAATTTCGGGAATAAGCTCAAGTGAGCGCAACCCATCAAAGATCAGCAGGAACGCCGAAGAGACAATGAGCAATCCAAGTGCGACAGAGACACCGGAAAACAGTACAAGAATTGTGGCGATGGCGACGATTGCGCCGAGCGGGATCGGGTCCACTACACGTCCTCCAGTCCAAATGGGGCATCAATTTTCAGCAAAACGGCGATCAGGTCCGCGATGAGTTGAAGCAACAGCAGGCCAAAACCGACAGGAATAGACAGGTAGGGGATCCACAGACGCACACCCCAAACAGTGTCCGACTTCCAATTGCGCTCATAAGCAAGATGCCAATGCTCGTACCCGTAGAAAAGCACGATGGCCACGATGACGATCGACAGCGACATGGTCAGTAGATACATGAAGAACCGTGCGCGCTGAGACAGATGCAACGGGATCAAATCGACATTCACGTGACTGCGAAGGCGTTGGACGTAGGAAAGCCCGACCAACGTCGATCCAATCGCGAGATAGATCACCGCCTCGGTCTGCCAAACCGTTGATTGGTTCAAGACGAAACGGACGAAAATCATCTGGCAGGTGGTCGCCACAGCCGCGACGATCATGGCCGCAGAACACCATCCGGCGAGAGTAGAGATTGCCGCAACAGCGCGCAAAAAGGGATTGTTGGCCGTGCGCGAGGTGACAGCTGAACTTTGGCCAGCCATGTCAGCTTTCCTTTCAGCGTGAGTTAACTTTGGGAGTGCGACGACCGCCAGAAAGGGGCGGTCGCCGTGCAAGCGATTATTCGACCGCGAGCGCCATATCCAGAAGCGCCTGACCGTCTGGAACGTCCTCTACAAACTGTTTGTAGGAGGTTTCCCAGGCAAGCGCGCGCCATGCCGCGAAGTCTTCGGGTGTCATCTCTGCGATTTCCACGCCGGCCTTCTCGAAAACTTCGACCGACGCGGCATCCTGCTTCTTGGCTTCTTCAAGATAGAAAGCTTCGGCCTTTGCCGCAGCTGCCAGCAGCGCTTCTTGCTGTTCTGCAGAAAGTACCTCGAACGTGGACTTGTTCATCAGAAGCGGCTGATACATGAACCACAGGGCCACGTTTTCCGTAGCCGGTGTGTAGCATGCCGATTGTTCGTAGATGCGATACGACACGAAAGAGGACGAAGACGTATTCGCTGCGTTCAAAATGCCGGTTTGCATCGCGTTGTAGATTTCCGAAGAGGCCATAGACGTGATCGATGCGTCCGCTCCGGCCAACATCTGTTCAAACGCTTTGCCCGCTGCTCGCGTTTGGAGACCTGCGATATCCTCGGGCTTGGTGATGCATTTGTCTTTGCCGACAAAACCGCCGGCCAGATAGCCATGGACCAACACCATAACATCGTCTTCAGCCATCTTTTCTTCGAGCGCTTCCATATAAGGAGAGTTGCTCAACCGCGCGGCATGGTCGTGGTTTTTGACCAGGCCAGGCATCAGCGTCAGATTGAAGGCGGGTTGTTGGCCGCCTGCATAGCTGAGCGGAAGAACCGTCATATCAAGCTGACCACGGCTCAGCAGGCGATACTGCTCGCGTGGTTTGAACAGTGATTTTGAGCCGAAGATTTTGATCTTCAAATCCACGTCGGCGGCGGCGACCTCATCAGCAACCATCTGAGCCACTTGGTGACGGATGTCTTGGTTCGACCATTGGTGTGACAGGCGCAGTTCGGCCGCAGAGGCCGTGGACGCCATTCCCATGGACGCAACCATCGCTACGGTAGCTAGAAGTTTCGTCTTCATCAGTTCCTCCCTTGGATCATGAGTCGTGGTTGACTTCGATAATCAGGATTACGTATTTTGCATCCTAAGTCAAATATCTTGTATACAATAACTTCAATATTGCGCATCATATCGCACTTGTAATATCCTCACCTTATGGGATTGAAACGTGCAGATCAGATAGCAAAACAACTGGAACACCTTGTATTCAAAGGAGAATATGAGGACGGAGAGCGGCTGGACGAAATCAAGCTTGCAGAGCAATTTAAAGTTTCGCGGACACCGGTTCGGGAAGCGCTACAGAAGCTGGTCATGTCTGGCGTCGCCGAACAAATTCCCCGACGCGGCGTATTTGTCAGGCAACCAGGGCCGGTCGAGTTGTTGGAAATGTTTGAAACTATGGCTGAGATGGAGGCCGCCTGTGGGCGCTTCGCCGCAGCACGGATATCTGACAACGGGTTAGACCAGCTGGTCAAAGCAAATTCAAAGTGCCGCGAGGCGGTCGAACAGGGTGACGCCGAACGATACTACGCAGAAAATGAAGCATTCCATCAAGAAATCTATCGTGGAGCAGCAAATTCCTTCCTGCAGAACGAAGCCCTGCGGCTGCAAAACAGACTAAGACCTTATAGGCGCATGCAACTCCGTTTCCGGGGGCGAATGTCGCAGTCTCTTTCTGAACATGAAGAGATTGTCGAGGCTTTGCGACAAGGCGATGCAGAACGGACAGCGAATGCATTGCGCAGCCATGTGGCGGTCCAAGGCGAAAAGTTCCAGCAGCTTATGGCAGGGTTAAAAGGCTAGCATCTGGCTTCGCAGTGGAGCAACGTGCGAAATCAGTCGACCGTGATCTATGCGGGTTTTATGCGGGAATTGAACCGCCCCGGGTTTGCCGAAGGCTGTTTGATATAAGCTACGCGGCCATTTCTGAAGTTTCCAGAGCTGCGTAGAAGTTTGCTTCGGCCTCTGCTGGCGGGACATTTCCGATGGGTTCCAGCAGACGGCGGTTGTTGAACCAGTCGACCCATTCGAGTGTGGCGTATTCCACGGCTTCGAAGCTGCGCCATGGCCCACGGCGATGAATGACCTCTGCCTTGAAGAGGCCGTTGATCGTCTCGGCCAGGGCATTGTCATAAGAGTCACCGACACTTCCGACCGAAGGCTCGATCCCGGCATCGGCCAGTCGCTCGGTGTATTTAATCGACAGGTATTGCGAGCCGCGATCCGAGTGATGCACCAATCCCGCTCCCGGCCTTCGTTGATGAACGGCCTGCTCGAGGGCATCGAGGACGAAGCCGGCATGAGCCGTGCGGCTCACTCGCCAGCCGATGATGCGCCGTGCAAATGCATCGATGACGAAGGCGACATAGATGAAGCCCTGCCAAGTGGCGACATAGGTGAAATCGCTCACCCAAAGCATGTTCGGCGCAGGCACCCGGAACTGGCGGTTCACCTTGTCCAGCGGGCAAGGCTGGGCCTTGTCGGGAAGCGTGGTCTTGATCTTCTTGCCGCCAATGACGCCTTCGAGGCCCATGTCCTTCATCAGTCTCTCGACGGTGCATCGGGCCACGTCGAACCCTTCCCGGCGCATCTGGCGCCAGACCTTGCGCACGCCGTAGACTTTGAAATTGGCCTCGAAAACGCGCTGTATCTCGGGACGCAGCTCGCCATCGCGCTTGGCCCGATCCGAGAGCCGTTCCGGATCGGCCCGCTTGGCCAGATGATCGTAGTAGGTGGACGGGGCAATCGGCAGATGTCTGCAGATCGGCTCGACCCCGAGTTCTCCACGGTGATCGTCGATGAAGGCGATCATGACTTGGGTCGGCGGTCGAGCTCCGCCTGGGCAAAATACGCAGATGCCTTACGCAGGATCTCGTTGGCCTGTTTGAGCTCTCGGTTCTCCCGTTCCAGCGCCTTCAGCCGATCAGCCATCTCGGTCGTGACACCAGCCCGTTCACCGCGATCGACTTCGGCCTTCTTGACCCACTCGTTCAGCGTTTGCGGCGCACAGCCGATCTTCGCCGAAATCGACATGATCGCTGCCCAACGGCTCTCATGCTGCCCTTGATTATCCAGAACCATGCGCACAGCGCGTTCGCGGACTTCGGGAGAATACTTGTTCGTCGTCTTGCTCATGATGCTCCATCCTACTCAGGAGTTGGAGCCTCCGGCAAACCCGGGGCGGTTCAATCCAAACCGCGCCGCCAACACAAAATCCCCATAGGGCTGAGTAAACGCGGCTTCGCTCAATCCGGCTTCAATGAGGTCGCAGCCACAACAAGCCGCGTGTCCGTCGATCACGACCTCACAGAACCCTCCAGATTCCCAAACAGGCGCGAATATGATTCATCCTATCCACCGGGATGAGGAGGCCGGGCGGTATGGGATATTCTCAAGATTTACGTGATCGCGTGATTGATACTGTGATGCTGGAGAGCATGAGCCGTCGGGCAGCGGCGCATCGCTTCGGCGTCAGCGAGTGTTCGGCGATCCGATGGGTTCGGCGGTATGAGGAGACCGGCCACCGCACCGCAATAGGAACCGGCGGCCATCGGCGGTCTGTCTGTGCTCAAACCGCATCGCGCCTTTCTGATGGCGCTACGGACCGAGCAGCCCGACATCACGTTGGAGCAGATGTGCCGGCGTCTTGCCGAGGCGTGCGGGGTGAAGGCCGATACCAGCATGATGAGCCGGTTCCTGCGGCGTGAGGGCATCACGCACAAAAAAAGACGCTGGTCGCGAGCGAGCGGGAGCGTCCGGACGTAAAACGGCGGCGCGATCAATGGCGCAAATATCAGGACCGGGTCGATCCCACCCGCCTTGTCTTCATCGACGAGACCTGGACCAAGACCAATATGACCCGCACCCATGGATGGGCACCGCGTGGCGAACGGCTGGTCGCCAAGGTACCGCATGGCAAGTGGAAGACGGCGACCTTCCTGGCGGCACTGCATCATGATCGCATCGAAGCGCCCTGCCCCGACTGCAACCGCATCAGACGGATTCACGACTATCGGACAAGGATGCTCGATACGCTTTTCGGACAGTTTCGAGTCAGGACCCCGCGGCTTCGCAAGTGTTCGTGTGGCGTGGGAGAATGCAGTTCGTTTTCACCGTTTGCACAGGTCTTCCCGGATCGCGCGACGCCGGAACTCCAGAGGCTACAGGCAGAGTTGGGAGCACGGCATTCGTTCCGGGAAGCGGCCCGGATCCTGGAGACCTTTCTTCCTTGTGCTAAGCAGCACAACACCACCGTGCGTAATCGATTGGGCCGGATCGCGGAAGATATCACCGGGTTGGAGCCGCTGGAAAACGACGCCTCGAGTTCGCATCCCGTAACGGTACTCGTCGATGGAGCCCATATCACGTGCAGGCCGGAGTATCAGAAGCGTCACCTTGATGTTGTGGTGGGGAAAATCGAGGCCGGCGATATGTGTCGCCGCTTCGGTCTGGCCCCACAAGCTGCCGCCTCGCCCGCTACCCAGCTTCGCAGCGATTTGGCGGCACTCGGGTGGAACGGTCGGCGATCCGTCACCGTGATCTCAGACGGGGAGGCCGCGCTTCCAAACCTTTTCCGCGGCGCTACGGGTGGGAAAGTGCAACACATCCTCGACTGGTGGCACATCTCGATGCGGGTCCAGCATGTCTAGCTTTGAGCGAGGATTGGATAGATTGCCATGACTGGCGTCGAGGCCAGGATTATTGCCGCGGCCACCAACCGATCATCCTGTACGCCACTGCCCAACATGGACATTCCTAGCAGGCCCAATCCGATTGCTAGCGGATGTAAAACCAATTTACCGAACGTGATCCGGAATACCGCCGGTTCAAACTTTTGAACTGACAGGCTGGCGAGTGTTCCACCGATGACAGCCAGTGACACTGCAGCACTTGCGGACGCAAACATGTCGATGGGTTGGGAAATGACCGTTGGCATCGACGCTCCGGACGCGGAAAGCGCGAGGCCGAGGATAAGGGCAATCACGATCGGATTCCGGGCCAGTCGTTTTGCGATCTGACGCACCAGTAGAGTCCCCTTGGCATCACCGCCTCGCGCATACTCTGCCATGATCAGCACCATTGGGATCATGACGAGGTTTTCGATAATCATGTTCAGCGCCAGCGCTTTTGATGCCACGTCCGGCAGCGCGATAAGCAGTACCGGAAACCCGACAAACCCGCTGTTTGCGCAGGACATACCCATCGCGCTGAACGTGCTCGCCGAAGCACTATCGCCGGCTACTCGCCGCGACCAAAAGTACCCCGACCAGAAAACGACCAGTGAACCAATCAGAACGGCACCGAGGTAGCCCACATTCGCGAATTCACCTATCGGTTGGGTCGAGACGGCCCGCAAAATGAGAGCTGGCAACGCGAAGTTGACGACGAACTTTCCGAGGGTCTGCACCTCTTGTGAGGAGAACATACCAAGCCGTACCGACAGATATCCCGTGCCGATCACGACAAAAATCGTTCCTGTGATCGACAGGATATCAATCATGAATTGCTCGCCTCTCGAATGCGAAGCCTTTGGCTTCGCCTGCCCTATCGCCTTGGCATGCCTTTCGGCCGCATCAATCGTTTCTGAGCTGCAATACGGAAGGGTGCGTTTGGCGCGCCATAACCGTCATAATCTTCGATCCGTTGAATGATCTCGAAGAATAGCCCGCCCGCGAATGGTTTGCTGTAGAACTGGTAGAACGCACCATCAGCGTCCGCATCATAGAGGATGCTCAAATCTTTCATCTGACCGATGTGGGACGCTTCCATACCAAAACGTGCCTGCAAGTCATTGTAGTAGTTGCCGGTCATTGGAAGCGGTTCAAAACCCGCCTCGCGCATCGCGCCCGCTGTTGCGAAGATGTCATCGGTCGCAAAAGCGACGTGCTGAACTGCCCCGCCAAAGCTGTCTGCCAGGAAGCTGCCAGCAAGTGTCCGATGTGTTTCAGCTCCGTTCAGCGTGATCCGTACCGTTCCGTCTCGTGCCTTGATGGCCTGACTACGCACCAGCCCATCCGGGTCGACCACATCCACCATGGGCGTGCGATGCATGTCGAAGATCGACGTGTAGAACAGCGACCAGCTGAGCATCTCGTCGTAGTTCATCGTCTCAGCGACATGGTCGATTGCTCGAAGACCTGTGCCGTCACTGAGACTCTGCGCTGACTCTGTGAATTCAACCGACCAGACATCGGAAAGGCCGCTCTGGTCGTCGATGAAGTGCATTACGCTGCCGCCGACACTCCGGATCGCCGGAATTTCAAGCTCTCCAGGACCAACCGCTTGGTCAAAGGTCACGGCTCCAAGGGCCTCCGCGCGTGCGGAAGTGGCCTTGGCGTCTTCGACTTTCAGGCCGACATCGCAGATCGTGGTGCCGTGGGTGATGTAGGCCGAGTTAGCAAAGCCTGTGGTTTCCTGGTTCAGGATGACACGGATATTGCCCTGCTGCCAAAGCGCGACCTTCTTTGCGATGTGATTGCCGACATGCGCAAACCCCATAGTTTGCAGCAAATTTGAAAGGGTCGCGGCGTCCTCTCCACGGCTTGCAAATTCGATGAACTCCACGCCATCGACGCGGATGCGGTCTGGAATGTCCGGAACTTGCACTTTGATATCCGGCTCAGCCTTTCGCACATCATCCATCAGTGCGACCAGCGAACGGTACCCGTCACGAGCCAGTCCTTCGGGACGTCCCCCGCGAAACTGATCGTTGAAAATCTCCAGGCTGATCGGACCGTCATAACCGGTCGCAGCGACCGCGCGCATGAATTCGGTGACGGCGAGATCGCCCTCCCCCGGCATGTTCCGGAAGTGACGCGACCAATAAAGGAGGTCCATGTCGATCAGGGGCGCATCAGCAAGTTGCACGAAGAATATCTTGTCGCTCGGGATGCGGCGAATGGTATTTGGGTCAATCTTGCGCGCCAGTGTGTGGAAGCTGTCGAGAATGAGACCGATATTGGGATGATCGGCGCGCCGTACGATCTCCCAGGCATCCCTGTGATCATTGACATGCCGCCCCCACGCGAGGGCCTCGAAGCCCACGCGAAGATTACGCTCAGCCGCAAGCGCCCCAAGCTCAGAGAAGTCGTTCGCAGCTCGGTCAATGCCTCCAAGGGCGTCAGGGTGAACAGACGAGCACACCAGGATAAGGTCCGTGCCGAGCTCGACCATGGTGTCGAACTTGTACTTCGCACGATCGAAGGCCCGCTTGCGCGCGTCACCAGTCAAACCTTCGAAATCCCGAAACGGTTGGAAAAGAGTGATTTCCAAGCCGTGGTCTCGGCTCATGTCCCCGATCTCGCGCGGAGTGCCTGTGTCGGCAATGAAGTCCTGCTCGAAGATCTCGATTCCATCGAAGCCGACCTTAGCAATCGCATCCAGCTTTTCGCGCAAGTTGCCGGAGATCGAGACCGTGGCGATTGACGTTTTCATGCCGCCTCTCCCTGCTCCAGCAAATCCGCACGAAGCCGAGCCTCATCCAGCGGCAAATCCGCGAAATGAGCCCACGCGTGAACACCCTGATAGAAGAACAACTCGTAACCCGAGATAACCTTCAATCCTTCAGCAGCAGCATCTTGCAGGAATTGGGTATCAACCGGTGTATAGACCGCATCGAAAGCCCATTCGGCGTTCTTCATTGCCTCCCGCGTCAATGGGGTTCCGCCATAGCCAACCATCCCGACGGGCGTGCCGTTGAGGAGCCCGGCCGCGCCGGAGGCCGCCTGAGCGGCGTCCGTAAAGACTGTGACCCGTGGCGCATTTGAGATGGCCCGAAGCTCGGAGGCCAAAGCTTGCGCTTTCGCCTCGTACTTATCGACCAAACGGATCTCACCTGCGTCAAGTGCGACAAGCCCGAACGCAAGAGCGCGGCCTACTCCACCGGTTCCGATTAGGCACGAGATACCGGCAGGCTCAACGCCTCGGGTTTCCCGGTATCCTGCAATGAACCCAGTGTAATCCGTATTCTGCCCTTTGGGACCATCCGCTTCAAAGAGTACGGTATTGACGGCACCAATGGCACGCACCAGCGGATCGTCGATCCCGACTTTTTTCGCGGCGCGCTCCTTGTAGGGATAAGTCACGTTGATACCGCGATAGCCTCGCCCTGCGCACTGATCGAACACCGCATCGAAGTCTTCACCAAGATCTTTTGGGATCAGACGGTCGTACTGGACTGTCAAACCGTTCTGATTTCCGGCCAATCGGTGGAGCATCGGCGAACGCGAGCGCGCAATGTTATCGCCGATCAAGCCGAGTTTGATGTCGGGTGCGTCGGTCATGGCTTGGCCTTTCCGCCCTTGAAGATCATCGCTTTTCCCTTTCGCCAAAGCGGTGTCTGGGACACGAAGATGAGGATCACTGAGATGAAGAGAACCAGCGAGAGCGGGCTTGTGACGATGCCTTCAAAGAAGCGGCCCAGGTCTTCGCGTTCCGAGATGATGGCGCGTCGCCAGTTGTCATCAAGCAGTCGGGACAGGATCACACCGAGGATCACCGGTCCAAGCGGATACCCATAGTGACGCATGAAGTATCCGAAGACACCGAAGCCTAGCATCCAATAGACGTCTGTGATCGAGTTGTTGACCGCGTAAGCTCCGACGATGCTCAGAAGCATGATCAAAGGGATCAGCACGCTTCGCGGCATCTCCACGATCTTTGTGAAGAGCTTGATACCGGTAAGGCCAAAAATCAGCATGAAGACATTGGCCATGACCAAACAACCGACGATGAACCAGAACATGTCCGGCTGGTCGATCATCAGCATCGGGCCGGGATTGAGCCCGTGTATGAACAGTGCCCCGATCATGATGGCCGTCACGGCGTCACCGGGGATTCCCAGCGTCATCATCGGAATGAAGGCGCCACCAACGGCCGAGTTGTTGGCCGTCTCTGGGGCAACAAGCCCTTCCATCGCACCGTCACCAAATGGGCGCTCGGGGTTCTTCGTCACCCGCTTCGCGTGATCATAGGCCATGAGGGCGGCAATATCTCCGCCCGTCCCGGGAAGGGCCCCGATCGTCACACCAATTGTCGATGTTTGAAGGCTGAGCGGCAGGTGCTCCTTCACTGTGGCCAAGGACGGAACGATCCGACTGATTTTCTGGCGCACCGCGTCCTTGTCGACATGGTGAAGCTGCAAAAGTGCTTCAGAAACACCGAACATTCCAATCATGACGGCGATGAAGGAGATGCCGCCTTCTAAAAGTTGGAAGTCGAAAGTGAACCGTTCCGCAAAAGTCAGCGGGTCACGTCCAACGGACCCGATGGCAATACCAAGCGCGCCAACAAAGATTCCCTTTACCAAAGAGCCTTGCGACAGCGAGCCCACCAAGAGAATTCCGAGGATAGCGAGCAGCATGTAGTCACGTGGTTGGAACCCAAGCGCGAAATCCGAAACCAATGGAGCGGCCAAGGCAAGGACGCCGATTCCAACGAAGCCACCGATGAAAGACATGACGGTGGTGACGCCAATTGCCGTGCCCGCTTCCCCGCGCTTGGCCATCGGATATCCGTCGAGCGCCGTTGCAATCGCCGACGGAGCCCCTGGAATGTTGAGGAGGATCGCGGTTCGAGACCCTCCATAAACACCCCCCATATAGATCCCGATCATCAGAGAGATCGCGGGATAGACATCCCATGAAAAGGTGAAGGAGATAAGGATCGAAACCGCCATGGTGACCGACAGGCCCGGAATCGCGCCGACATAAACGCCAGCAAAAGTGCCCAA
>NZ_CFHWAF010000115.1:0-14488 GCF_984452065.1 Hoeflea sp.
GCATGGGCCGCCAGTGAGGAAATGATGATCGATATTGGCTTGTTCGTCGGATGATCGGCGAACATCGTGTCGCGATGACGTTTTAGGATCATAATTGCCGATTGCAGTGGCGTGCGAACCCTATAGGTGGGAATGTCTTCGACGCTTGCCGTTACCCCTTCTGAACGCATCTTATTGAGCACTTGTTCGTGCCTGCGGATGAAAACATCTCCCATACGAGACTTGAACCATTCCGCATAACCACGTGGATTTGAACGGGGCCAGTCATCAGTGATTTCATAGTATTGCGGAACTTCGTTGTCGGTGATCGCTACGGCCGTATCAGCAAACCGGGCGTCCAAATTGCGGGATTCAAGCAGGAGGCGCTGATCATCCGCATTCGGAATGCAAGGGACGATGTCCATATGAAACTGTGCCCCGTCGGCATATTCCAGGCGCCAACACCTGCGGCCCTCATGGACTTCTTTCTGGATACCCTTGCTTTTGCGATACAGCTTGATTTCCTCACCCAATAATTCTTTCAGGTCGAATTGTGAAATACTTGATTTGCCCAACTTGGTCAGTGCGCAGGCGCAATCCACATCGTACTCTTCTTCATCAGATTGCGGCTTGATAACCGTCCCCAACCGGAATGAACCCTGCACAAACACATCTGGATCGAAGTTTTTCACACCAGATTCGTCCCGATGCAACCAGTCGCCGAGCGACTTGTAACTCTTTTCAGCCTGCTCGTACCGCGAGGTCGGAATTTCTAACGCTCTTGCCAGCGCTTCCAGATAGGCTTCTGCCTGTTTGGTAATCGTGACCGTCATGCCTTATTCTACCTCTTGGTTTTGCGCTCGAAAAAAGCAACCTTGACCTTCGCCTTGTTCTGGAAAGACGAAAGCCGCCCCTTATGGAGCGACCTTCACATCATCCCTTCGGCGGAAACGGATCGCTGCCATAGCTGTCCCGTGCTCGGATCCGCCCATTGCGGCCATGGATCAGGAGTTCGCTTTCCTGATTGCGCGCGATACCTCGTGCCCGATCTACTGCCTCGGCTTGAGTGTCATGAACGGAAGTAGCCCGACCGTTCCCCGCACCCTGGACGGCCCAGCCGTCTTCGTGCGGCACTACGTGTTGATTCTTGCCCATTTTCATCACCTCCTCTCGAATCGGTGCATGAACATGTCGTAAGATATAGTGAACGATTAGGATCTTGTCAACCGAGGCAAACACGTCGTATGACTTATCTAACGATTTGCCCACACATGATGTGGGAACTGGAGGAAATCGGATGTCATTGGCGGCGAAGCTCAAAGAGTTGCGGCGAAAGGAAGGGGAATCCCTACAAAAGGTCGCAGACGCTGTAGGGGTTTCAAAAGCGCATATCTGGGAACTCGAGAAGGGCTCGAGTAAGAATCCTGGGCTCGATCTTTTAACAAAGCTTTCGGCCCATTTTTCAGTCCCGATTGGGTTCTTAACCGACGAGCACGCGTCTCCAGAGGATGCCGCCGCTCAACAATTCTTCCGTGAGTTTGATGGAAGGCTTTCAGAAAAGGACTGGGATGTCTTGCGAACCATGGCCGAACGTCTCAAGGGAGACGGGAAGTGAATGATGATCTATGCATGGAGTTGGCTGATTGTGGGTCGCCAGAAGCTCTGCTGCGCGTGATCTTCGAGCATCATACCGATTGGCCGAAGAAAGTTCCGATTAAAGAACTTGCTGAGAGCGTCGGTATTATCGGATTTCAGGATCTTGATGTTGAGGGCTTTGTAGGTGCTCTCATGACCGATGATGCGAAGAACAAAGGCGTCATCTTGACCAAGGAAGGCCAGCCTGAAGGGCGGCACCGCTTCACGGTTGCCCATGAGCTCGGGCACTTCTTGATCCCATCACACCAAGGCAACCGGCAGTGTACGGCAGCCGACCTACGCGAACATCGCCGAGATACGATTCATAGAAAGCAGGAAAGTGAAGCTAACCGGTTCGCCGCCGGCCTTCTCATGTACAAGCCGCGCTTTACGAGGGATGTCGATCGTCTTGGTGAAGCTGATGTCAGTCATGTCATGACGCTTGCGAAGCGGTACGGCACAAGTCTCGAGGCGACGGCAAACCGATATGTCGATCTGAGTGAAGACACCTGTGCCTTCGTATTCTCCAAAGATGGTGTGATCCACTATGCGCGCGCGAGTGATGGCTTCCCGCGGACTTGCCGTTCAAAAAGGGGATCGCCTGCCAGCTGACTGCTACAGCCTTCTGGCGCCGGCTTCATCTTTGCGGGAACCCACAGACTGGGCAGAACTTGACGGCTCTGTCTGGCTCGAAACTGAATTCGGACATCGCGCACCGACAATTCTCGAACAATCTATGCGGCAACGAGATGGCCATCAGGTCACGCTACTTTTTGCGCAGGTAGCTGAAGACGAGGACACCACGGAAGAGAATGAACTTGAAGACAGTTGGCGAATTGGGTTTCGGCGGTAGAAAGATTGCCAGTCGCCAATACAAATGATTGATTCTAAAATTTGTTAGTTGTGGTGCTCGCTGGTCGAGTGCTTGAAACTGGCGTAACGATAACTGGAAATTATGGTCAACAATGACATCACTGTTTGCGATGCCGGTATCTCCGGATTGTTGATCGCCGCTGAACTATCTTTAGATCGCCCTTTCTTGATCTTTCCAATACTCTCTACGTATTTCCTTTTTCAAAACCTTGCCGTCAATCACAAGGCGCGAATAGCCGCTTTTCTTTCAAGTTGTCCCCCCACGCCTGCGGCAGGAGCAAGGGGCGCGGTTGCAAACGCATGCGGCTGCAGCCAGAGCTGCTGATCGGGTCAATTTTCAATGGCTATCTTGATTGCAGATTCATCATCGCGGTGAAGCGCTCCTGCCGCACATCGAGAATGAATTCTTCAAGTTCGCGCGCGTCTGAACCGCAGAGCCAGGCGATGACCGAGGCCGAGACGGTGGTCGGTACAAGGTCGGATTGGGCGATTTGGCTGATGGGATTGAGCCCGGATTCGCGTATGACACCCTGCATCGCTGTATCTGTCGGTGGGATGCCGATAAAGAAGCTCTTGACGCCGTCGTCGGCCAGTTCCAGGTCGAACATGTGCGTCAGCATGTGCATGGCCGCCTTCGACGTGCAATAGGCGGTCCAGCCTTCCATCGGTGTCGTCGCGGCACCCGTGCCGGCATTGATGACAACACCCCGGTTTTCGCGCAGCAAAGGCAGTGCCGCGACGGTTACGCGATGGACCCCGGCAACATTGACCGCCAGGGCCGGTATCAGATCGTCGCTGTCGAGATCGGAAAGGCGGCCGATCGGTGCGATGGTCCCGGCATTGTTGATAAGTATGTCCAATCGCCCGGCTTCCCGGCTCACACGCTCAATGGCGGCATCGACCTGATCCTGCGAGGTGACATCGAGCGGCAGCCGTGTTGCTGCCTCGGGAAGCGGCTCATTCGTGTCTGAATGGTCGTCGAAAAGGCCGGCGAAAACACGCGCCCCGTTGTCCACAAGTATCCGCACGGTTTCCGCGCCAATGCCACGGCCGGCACCGGTGACAAGAACTGCCTTTCCTGCAAGATCGGGAACGGGCACCGGTGCGAGATTGAACATTTTTGCTTGACCTCTATCGTTAAGCGTAGTTAATTGGCCTGACCAATTTACCGATAGCGCGAAGAGACGATCCTGTCAAAGGAATTGCGGGAGGACGATGGATGGATCGAATTGCCACGATTGAACCGATGGCCATCGAATATCCGGATCCGAACGATTTCGGCACCATCCGCAGGACCGTCCTGACACGGATCGAGACGACGAATGGTGTCATTGGCTGGGGCGAGAGCATCGCCATGTGGCCGGAAGCCTGCAAGGCGGTCTGCACGATCATAACCGAAGGTTTTCTGCCGCTCTTGAAGAGTCACGAAGCCGCCGACATCGACGGCGCCTGGACCGCCATGCGGCGACATGTTTTCTGGTATGGCGAAGGCGGTATCGCCTCCATGGCGATTGCGGGTATCGACATGGCGCTGTGGGACATTGCCGGCAGGCAGGCCGGCAAGCCGCTCTACCAGCTCTTCGGCGGCCTGAAACACGATCGGCTGCTCGCCAACGCGTCCAGCCACGTCAACAAGAAGGGGGAGGCGGCCTGCGTCGACGAGGTCGTCGGCTTTTTCGAGGCGGGCTTCCGTTCCTGCAAGCTGGGCTTTGCCAAGAAGGGCGAATCCAATATCGGCGGCGATCCGGACACCGATGTCAGCTTCATCCGCGCGCTGCGTTCGGCGCTCGGTGACGAGGCGGAAATCCTGGTCGACATCGGCAACGGTGTGCGCTGGGATGTCGATACCGCCATTTCCGTCGCCAACCGCATGGCCGAATACCGTATCGGCTGGTACGAGGAGCCGCTTTACCCGACCGACGATGCCGGCTATCGCAAACTCAAGGCCGGCACATCCGTACGCATCGCCAGCGGTGAACGGGAATTCACCGAAGCCGGCTATCGGCGGCAAATGGAAATTGGCGCCGTCGATGTTTATGGCGTCGATCCGGCGCGGGTCGAGGGCATTACCGGTTTCCGGCGCGCCGATGCGCTGGCGAGCGAATATGGCAAGGTCGTCAACGCCCATGCCTGGTCGACGGCGATTACAACGGCCGCCAGCCTGCATTTGTCGCTGGCCTCTCCCAATACGGAGATCTTCGAATACAAGCCGTTCAGCGTCGTCGTCCAGGACGACATTGTCGAGCAAAAGCTCTGGCACAAGGACGGCTGGGCCTACCCGCCGGAAGGCCCCGGGCTCGGCATCGATATTCGTGAAGACGTCATTCGCTCGCTGAGGTTCGCATGAGTGAAAAACGCACCAGATACGGGGTAACGCGCCCGACGGAAGAGGACATTCGCGCATCCGGCTTCTCAACGCCCTGGGACGCGCCGATGGTTCCGCCATTTCCGTTCCGCTTCCGCGACGCGGAGATTATGACGCTTTACTGGCGAACCGATTCCGAGGCCATGGCCTTCCTGCTGCCGCCGCCGCTTGAGCCGGTCGGCGATGTTGCCTGCGTGCATATCTACCGGATGAACGACACCGATTGGATCGGCCCCTATTGCGAGGCAAACGTCATGTTCGGCGCTCGCATGCCGGGCAATGAGACGGGGGGCTATTCGCCCTATCTGGTGCTGTCTTCGGATATCGGCGTTGCCCATGGGCGCGAGGTTCATGGCCAGCCGAAGAAACAGGGCGCGCCGATCATCGACCACCGCGGCGATCTGATCGTTGGCACCGTCGAGCGCAACGGCATAGACGTCATCACCGGCACACTGCCATACAAGCAGAAGGCGGCCGAGGCGGCCGATCTCAAGCCGCATTTCGACTTTGCCACCAATCTCAACCTGAAGGCCATCGACCACATCGACGGCCGGCCGGCGATCCGCCAGATCACATCGCGCCGACTGGCCGACGTGATGGTGCATGAAGTGTGGCGCGGACCTTGTACGGTGGAGTTGCGCCCCAACGCGCAGCTTCCGGTCTTTCGCCTGCCGGTCGTCGAGCCCCTTGAAGGCTTCTACTGGCGCGGTGCGTTCACGCTCGTCGCCGGCGAGATCCTCCATGACTATCTGGAGGCCGGCGCATGACCCGCACTGTCGTTGTCACCGACTACACGTTCCCGGACGTTTCCCGCGAAGAGCAGGCGGCGCGCGCCGGCGGCGCGGCGTTTTCCGCACACCAGTGCAAAAGCGCCGATGATGTCGCACGGGCCGTTGCCGGTGCCGATGTCGTCGCCGTTCAGTTCGCGCCGTTCACCGAAGCGGCGGCCGGCGCTGTCGCGCCGGGCGCCACCGTTATCCGGTACGGCGTCGGCTACGACAATATCGACCTGGGCGCGACCGCGTCGCACGGCCTGAAGGTCGGCTACGTCCCGGACTATTGCCCGGATGAGGTGGCGGACCACACGGCGGCTGCGGCCTTGGCGATGCTGCGCAAACTCATGCCGCTCGATAAGTCGGTGCGGGCCGGTCAATGGGCGGCGGTGGAGCACGCCAGGCCGCTGAAGCCGTTCAACGAAACCGCGCTCGGGTTTTTCGGACTGGGCCGTATCGGCCGTGCGGTCCTTGACCGGCTGATGGGATTTGGCTTCCGTTTTATAGCCAGTGATCCCCTGTTGAGTGGGGGCGAGGCCGCTGAACTCGGCGTCGAGAAAGTCGATGTCGGCATGCTCCTGCGCACCGCCGATATCATTTCGCTTCATGCCCCGGCAACGGCTGAAACCATCGGCTATTTCAACGCGGAGCGACTGGCGGCAATGCAGCCGCACGCCATGCTGGTCAACAGTGCCCGCGGACAACTTGTCGTCGAGGCGGACCTGGCCGTAGCGCTGAAGCGGGGGACGATCGCCTGTGCCGCGCTGGATGTCTTCGCAGATGAACCGTTACCTGCTGATTCGCCACTGCGCGATGCGCCGAACCTGCTCTTGACGCCCCACGCGGCCTGGTACTCCGATGCCGCCATTGGCCGGCTTCAGGGGCTTGTTGCGGAGGATATTTCGAGGGCTCTGCGAGGCGAACCGCCGCGCCGGCCCGTCGGCCAGGCTTAGGAGGAGATCGGATGCGTTGATGCATCCGGAACCGCAGCAAGGCGCTTTAGCGCCGAAAATCAACAGATGGAGGAGAATGGAATGAAAACGAAAGCACTGACAGCCGTCGCAGCGGCGCTCATGCTCGGCACCTCGGGCGCGGCCTATGCCGAAGCGATGAAGCTGGAGCCCGGAAAAAGCACTGACATGATCTTGCTGCCGAAATTCCTGGGCATCCTCGTGTTCGACCAGGCCAACGAAGGTGCACAGGAAGCGCACAGGGAGCTACAGAACCCCGGAAAGCTTTTGTTCCAGGGGCCCACTCCCGAAAACTCCGTTGCAGGACAAATCGAGATCATGACCACGGCCGCGACCCAGAAGCAGGGTGCCGTGCTGCTCTCCAACAATGCAGGTGACCAGATTGTTCCGTCCGCCGAGGCCGCCCAGAAGGCCGGCACCAAGGTCGTCACATGGGACAGCCCGATCCCGTCCGGCGAGGGCGAGAGCGTTTTTGTCGCCCAGGTCGATTTCGGCTCGATCGGCACGGTGATGGCCGACATGGCTCACTCGATCCTGGACGGCAAGGGCCAGATGGCCATCCTTTCGGCAACGCCCGATGCGGCGAACCAGAATGCCTGGATCGCCGCCCTGGAGAGCGAGCTTGCTGGCAACGACAAGTATAAGGGCATCGAACTGGTCGACACCGTCTATGGCGACGACCAGTCGGAGGTCAGCTACAACCGCGCCCTGGCGCTGGTCGACAAATATCCCGATCTCGGCCTGATCATGTCGCCGACCACGGTCGGTATCCAGGCTGCGTCCAAGGCGATGCAGGACGAGGGCCTGTGCGACAAGGTCAAGGTCAGCGGCCTCGGCCTGCCGTCGGAAATGGTATCGTACACCATGAACGGCTGTGCGCCGAAATTCGCGTTGTGGGATTTCCGCGATCTCGGCTACCTCACCTATTATACGGCCTACGCGATCGCCACCGGCCAGCTCAAGGGTGAACTCGGCGAGACGTTCAACGCCGGCCGCATGGGTGACTATACGATCGAGGAAGATCCCGGCCGGCCGGGTGCCAAACGCATCCTGATGGGACCGTTCACGGTCTACACCAAGGATAATGTCGAGGCCGCGGCGAAATAGCCGCCCGGACGCGATGCGGGAGAGATGGACATGAGCAAGCCGGTTCTGGCCCTGCGTTCGGTGACCAAGACATTCGGCATGACCGTTGCCCTGAAATCCATGTCGCTGGAACTTTATCCCGGCGAGGTGCATGCGGTCGTCGGCGAGAACGGCGCCGGCAAGTCGACCATGATCAAGACCATGACCGGCATCCACCAACCGAACGCCGGATCGCTGGAAATCGACGGGAAAACCACCGTCATCGCAGGGCCGCATGCGGCGCGCGATGCGGGCATTGCCGCCATGTATCAGGAGCCGATGGTGTTTCCCGATCTGGATGTCGCCGAGAACATCTTCATCAGTTCGACCCGTGAGGGGCTGTTACAGAACCAGCGGGAATTGCGGCACAAGGCGCGCGCCCTGATCGAGCGCATCGGCATGCAGCTCGAGGTCGACCGCACCGCCAGCGGCCTGACACTGGCGGAACAGCAGGCGGTGGAGATCGCCCGGGCGCTGAGCCAGGACGTTCGCGTGCTGGTCATGGACGAACCGACGGCGTCGCTGTCGGCGCATGAGGCCGCCCAACTTCGCCGCATCGCCACCGGGCTGGCGCGCGAAGGGGTTTCCGTCGTCTACATCTCGCACCGGCTGGAGGAGATTTTCGAAATCGCCGACCGGGTGACCGTTATCCGCGACGGCGAGCACATCTCGACGAAGCCGGTCGGCGAGACGGACGCCGACACCATGATTGCCGAAATGGTGGGCCGCGAGGTCGACCATTTCTTCGACAAGGCCGAGTCGCAAACGCGCCCGGACGTGCTGCTCAGCGTGCACGGTCTGGGGCGTGACGGTGTGTTCGAGGATATCTCCTTCGATCTGCATCGCGGGGAGATCCTGTGCATGGCCGGTCTCGTCGGCGCCCGCCGCACCGATGTCGGGCTCGCCCTCTTCGGTATCGCCCCCGCGACTGCCGGAACGATTGCCTACAAGGGCGGCGAAACGACGTTCGACAATGCCGGCGAGGCAATGGCCGCCGGTATCGCCTATGTCTCGGAGGACCGGCGCAAGCTCGGCCTCGCGATGCCGATGGCCATCCGCTCGAATATCACACTGGCGACGCTGAAATCCTACCTGTCGCGCTTCGGGCTGCTCGACCGCGCCCGGGAGCACGAAACAGCAGAGACGTTTCGCCGGCGCCTCAACATCCGCACGCCGGATGTCGACATGGAGGTCGGCATGCTGTCGGGCGGCAACCAGCAGAAGGTCATGCTCGCCAAATGGCTCAACCTGAAGCCCGACCTGCTGATCTTCGACGAACCGACCCGGGGTATCGATGTTGGCGCCAAGGCGGAGGTGCATGCGCTGATCCGCGAATTCGTCGCTGCCGGCGGTGCGGCACTTGTGATTTCCTCGGACCTGCCCGAGGTTCTGGCGCTGGGCGACCGAATCCTGATGATGCGCGAGGGGCGGCAGATGGCGGTGATTGACAACGAAGATGCGACGCAGGAACAGGTGATGGCGCTGGCCACCGGCCAGACAGACCTGCAGGAGGCGTCCTGATGGGTCAGGTGCTCAGCCGTATCAGCCCGCAGACCTTGCGCATCCTGGCGCTGCTGATCGTGCTGGCGCTGGTGGTGGTGTTTTTCTCCACCCAGATTCCCAACTACCTGAACGGACGGCTGTTCAACCGGATCAGCAGTTCGGTCGCCATCATGGCGCTGATCGCCACCGGCCAGACATTGGTCATCCTGACCCGCAACATCGACCTGTCGGTCGGCTCGATCGTCGGCTTCTCGGCCTTCGCCGCCGGCTCGCTGGTCACCGGCATGCCGGATCTCCATCCGGCTCTGCTCGTGCTCTACGCGGCGGCGGTCGGGGCGGCTTTCGGTGCCTTCAACGGTCTGATCGTTGCCTATGCACGCGTGCCGTCGATCATTGTCACTCTGGCGACGCTGGCCTTGTTCCGTTCGTTTCTGGTCGAGTATTCCGACGCCAAGTCGATAACCTCATCCAACCTGCCGCAATGGCTGGTCGCCTTTCCCAACACCACGCTGTTCGAGATCGGCCAGTTCGATTTCCGCGCCGGCTTCCTGTCGGCTCTGGCGGTGGTGATCATCGTCCATGTGGCGCTCAACCGGCTGCGCCCGGCGCGGCGGCTCTATGCCGTCGGCTCCAATCCGGAAGCCGCCGAGATGGCAGGCATCAACACCAAGGCAACGGTGCTGACCGCCTTCGTGCTTTCCGGCGCGCTGGCCGGTCTGGCCGGGCTGATGTTCCTCGCCCGCTTCGGCAACATCACGGTGGTTGCCGGCCTCGGTTTCGAGCTGAAATCCGTCGCCGCAGCCGTGCTCGGCGGTGTCAATATTTTCGGCGGTTCGGGAACGGTCATCGGCGCTTTCAGCGGCGCCGTTCTGGTCGATCTCATCGACACCAGCCTGGTGCGCTGGGCGCTGGTCAGTGAATTCTTCCGCGAGGCGGTGCTCGGCGCCCTGATCCTGATATCGGTTTCGGTCGACGCGGTGCTGATGCGGCGTCTGATCCGATTGCGCATTGCCCGCGAAAAGCGCAAATCCGAAGCCGCGGGCGCCGTTGCGGAGGTCACCCGATGACCGGCCCCGCTCACACCACGGCTTCCACGCGGCGGCTGCAGACCTGGGAATGGTTCCTGATCGGCGTGCTGCTGGTGATCGTCGTCGCCAACAGCGTCCTGTCGCCGCAATATCTGGCGCTGTCCAACCAGATCAATCTGTTTCATCTGTCGATCGAGAAGGTCATCGTCGCCCTGGTGATGACTTTCGTCATCATCAATGCCGAGATCGACCTGTCGGTGGGCTCGATGATGGGGCTGGCGGCCTGTGCCTTCGGCTGGCTTTTCCAGGCAGGCGTACCGGTGCCTCTTGCGATCATTCTCGTGCTTGCGATAGGCGTTGCCGGCGGTGCACTCAACGGCTTCTTCATCTCCCGCATCGGCTTGCCGTCTCTTGTCGTTACGCTGGCGACGCTTATCGGGTTCCGCGGTCTGGCAAGGGTTCTCGTCGAGGATCGTGGCATTGGTGAATTCCCCGAATGGTTCGATGCGCTCGGCCAGCGGGGCTTTCTCGGGCCGGTGCCGTTCGCGCTGCTCGCCTTCGCCATCCTGTTTCTGGTGCTCTATGTCGTGCTGCAGAAATCGGGATTCGGGCGCAAGACCTATGTCATCGGCACCAACCGGGATGTCGCCGAGTTCGCCGGCATCGACACGGCGCGTCACAAGATGATCCTGTTCATCGCCTCCGGCACGGTCGCGGCCTTTGCCGGTCTGCTCTATGCGGCACGGGTGGGCGCGGTGCGCGGCGATGTGGCGCTCGGCTTTGAACTCGACATCATCACCATCGTGTTGCTCGGCGGCGTCAGCATTTTCGGCGGCACCGGCTCGCTGCTCGGCACGCTGCTGGCCATCCTGATCGTCCTGAATCTGCGCAACGGCATGGCACTTCTCAACATCACCGGGCATATCCAGACCGGCGTGATCGGCGTGCTGCTGATCGCCTCTGTGCTGGCGCCGCGCGTCAATATCAGGGCGTGGCTGCCGTCCCGGACGACAAAAATCGCGGGGACCACGGAATGAGCGATCCGGCAAAGCTCGAATTCGAAAAACCGATCGTTCGGGAATCGGTCGCCGAACTTGTCGCCCACCGCCTGCTGGAAATGGTCAAGGCCGGCATCCTGAAATCCGGAGACCAGCTGCCGCCGGAACGGGAACTCGCCGTTTCGCTGAATGTCTCGCGGCCCAGTGTGCGCGAGGCGATCCGCGGCCTGTCGATCCTGGGGGTCGTTCGCACCCGCCAGGGCGGCGGCGCCTATATCAGCGAGCTCGATGCCGAATCGCTGCTCGGTCCGATCCAGTTCTTCCTGTCGCTCGAGGACATGAACATCCGCGAGCTCTACGACGCCCGCAGCCTGATCGAGAGTGACGTGGCGCGCCGGGCGGCCGAGCACATTACCGACGAGGAACTGCAACAACTGCAGCAGTTGATCGATGAGCAGAGGGTCATCGATGATGCCCTGGCGTTCCGCATGTCGGATTTCGCGTTCCACGAAACGATCTGGAAGGCGGCGCGTAACGCCTTTCTCAAGCGCATCGGCGAGAGCCTCAACGTCCTGGGGCTGGAATTTCGCAAGCGTGCGTCGGAAACCGGAGGCGTGCTGGAGCAGAGCGTTCGTGATCACAAGCGCCTTCTGGATGCGTTGAAGGCGCATGACCCGGATGCGGCGGCGGCTGCCGCGGCCCGCCACATGCGCAATGTCTACAAGTCGACCATCGTCCAGGACAAGAAGGGAGGAAGCAGAGGATGACCGCCAGAATCGGAATCGTCGGCGTCGGTTGGTGGGCGACCTTCAACCACATACCCACGATCCGGCAAAGCGAACATGCCGATGTCGTTGCGATCTGCGACCTCAACGACCAACACCTTCAGGCGGTCGGCGACCGGTTCGGTATTGCGTCGCGCTACACGGATGTGGCTGAAATGCTGGCGAATGAGCAACTGGACGGCGTGGTCGTCTCAACCCCTCATATTGCGCACACGGCGCCCGCCATCGCCGCACTTGAGGCCGGTTGCCACGTGCTGGTGGAAAAGCCGATGGCAACGACAGTGGCGGACGGACGTGCCATTGCCGCCGCGGCAGAAGTTGCCGGCCGATCGGTGCTGGTTCCGTGCGGGCTCAACTTCACCGGTTACACGACGCGGGCCGCGCAGATCGTGCGGGACGGACGTATTGGCGAAGTGCGTCACTGCGTGTGTCAGATGGGCTCGGCGCTCGACGATCTGTTCTCCGGCGAACCGATGCTGGAAACCGTCGATCACATGTACCGTCCACCGGCGTCCACCTGGGCGGACCCCGAACGGGCAGGCGGCTATGGTTGGGGTCAGATGTCCCATTCGCTGGCCTGGCTGCTGTATGTTTCGGACCTGACCTTTGAAAGTGTCTACTGCATTGACGGCAAGTCGAAGACCGGCGTGGACCTCTACGACGCCGCGGTTGCCCGGGCGACCAATGGCGCCACCGTGTCGCTATCGGGATCCGCCACCGTGCCGAAGCATGTCGGCATGCACACGGACATCCGCATCTACGGAACCGAGGGCTGCCTGTTTTTCGACAATGAGCGGGCGCGGCTGGAATTGCGGCGGCTGGACAGCGACGACGAGGTCGTTCCGATCAGCCCGCAGGAAGCCGCCTATGACGGCGCGCTGCCAGTGTTTAGGTTCGCCGAACTTTGTGCCGGCCGGCCGATCGTCAACGCCGCCGACGGGGAAAATGGCGCACGGGTAACCGAGGCCATCGACGCGCTCTATCGCTCGGCCCGTACCGGCGAACTGGCCAGAATCGGAGGATAATCGGATGCATCTTTCGTTGACCTCGTGGTCCTTGCCGGCCTGCTCGCTGCAGGAGGCGGCGGACATCTCGAAGGCGCTTGGCATCGGTGCGCTGGACGTCGGTCTGTTCTACCGCTCGGCCTTGGACAAGGATGAGATCCTGTCCGATCCGGCCGCCGCCGCGCAGAGCCTGGCACCGCTCGGCGTGCGCATCCCCAACTATTATCACCTGTTCGGCGAGGGTCTCGACGGCCGCAATCTGGCGCTGCCGGGGACCATCGACGCCAATGCCCGTGATCTGGAGCAGGTGCTGACCTTCGCCGACGCGGCGGACATTGCCACAGTGTTCATCCTGCCGGGCGTGGTCAATGCCAGACAGTCGCGGGACGAAGCGGCAGCCGTTTCGGTTGACAGCCTGCGTGCCCTGCTTGCCGTCGCCGCGGATTTTCGCGCGACGATCTGCATTGAGCCGCACGTCCATTCTTTTGCCGAATCGCCGTCAATCGTGCAGCGGCTGATCGATGAGACGGGGATAAAGCTCGCCCTCGACTATTCGCATTTTGCCTGTCTCGGTTACCGCCAGGCAGAAGTCGATCCGCTCGTTGCCCACGCCGCCCATGTGCATCTGCGGCAGGCGAGGATGGGCGCGCTGCAGGCGAAATTCGACCAGGGGACGCTGAATTTTCCTGCAATGTTCGGCACGCTGCGCGATGCCGGCTATCGGGGCGCTCTGGCAATCGAGAATGTTCATCAGGATTATATGAACACGCTGTTCGAAGACGTTCTGACCGAAACGATCACCATGCGCGACTGTTTCCGCGCCTGGCAGGAGGGAACAAAATGACCGGTTACGCCTGGGTTCTGGAAGTCCGTCCCGGATATGAAGAGGAGTACCGCAAGCGCCATGATGAGGTCTGGCCGGAAATGCTCGACGCCCTAAGGGCCGCCGGAATTTCGAACTACAACATCTTCCGCCACGGGCTGACGCTGTTCGGCTATTTCGAAACCGACGATCTGGAGGCCACAAAGGCGAAACTCGCCGACGATGCCGTCAATGCCCGCTGGGGGGAGTTCATGGCGCCGATCATGAAGATCGACATTGATCCGACGACCCGGTTTCCGTATCTGTTGCCGAGAGAGTTCTTCATGGAGTAGCACTCCGCGTCCATACAGTTTGGATATTGTGATTTCCGGTTTGCCACGCACCTGCAATTGATTGGTAACAGTAATCAATTGCCCTATTGGGGTCGACTCCGGCTCAGTGCAGAATAGGGCGCTAAGCTCAGATAGTGGTCCTGGAGTGTTGCTCAAACGTAAGCGCTTTCTGGGCCCCACCTTCGGTGTGATTTTTTGATGTGAGAGATTACGGAGATTTATTTTCTCACAGGTATGGTCCATGGATGGTCTTTCTGAGGTTCTCACAAAATTCGGAGTTTTGGTTGGCCCGCG